>JBAQHL010000486.1:0-4189 GCA_049288295.1 Desulfobaccales bacterium | reverse complement strand
GTCCCTGGTGCCTACGCTTATCATCGTCAACGCCTCGGGACGGGAGATTTTCCGCCACGAGGGCATGATCCCCAAGGAGCAATTGGTCAGCAGGCTGAAGGGCTTGAACGTTATCCGGGACTGATTTCCACCGGCAAAAAGGTTCCCGCCAAGGCGCAAAGACGCCAGGGGGCTGAAAGGCCTGAACATCACCCGAAATTGAATTTCACAAAGGAAAAAGCCGGGGGCGACCCCGGCTTTTTTTGGCGCGATTTCGGTTACGGCCAGATGGCGCACCGCTAGTTAGTCCTACTTGGTTAACTAAAAAGCTAAGTCTCAGGTTATAGTTACAAACCCACCCTAACCCCCCTTTAGAAAAGGGGGGAAGTTAAGGACTTTTTTGGCCACTTAACGTTGCAGTGTTATTGGCCCTTCTTATAAAGGGGCGACATTTCCCTCAAGGTTTTGACAATGGGGGGCAGGGCTGTCAGCACCCGGTCCACATCCGCGTCGGTGGTGTCCCGCCCCAGGCTGAAGAGCAAGGTCCCCTGGGCCGAGGCAAAGTCCATGCCCGTGGAAATGAGGACGTGGGAGGCCCGGAGCGACCCGGAGGCGCAGGCGGAGCGGGTGGCGGCGGCGATGCCCTCCTCGTCCAGCATGAGCATCAGGCTTTCCCCTTCCACGTATTTAATGGACACGGAAACCAGGTGGGGCAGAGATTGGGTCGGGTGGCCGTTAATGATGATCTCGGGAATGCGGGCCACCAAACCGTCCCGGAGTTTGTCCCGTAAGGCCTTGATGCGGGGCAGACGCTCCGGCATTTCTGCTTTGGCCATCTCGGCTGCCATTCCCATGCCCACAATGCAGATAAGGTTCTCGGTGCCGGCCCGGCGTTTGTTTTCCTGCATGCCCCCATCCAGCAAGGGCCAGATGCGGGTGCCCTTGCGGACATATAGTGCTCCCACCCCCGGCGGTCCGTAGAACTGATTGGCTGCCATGCTTAAAAGATCGACTCCCAGGGTCTTGATGTCCACCGGGATCACCCCCACCGCGTCCACGGCATCGGTGTGGCAGACCACTTTGTGCTTCTGGGCAATTTTAGCAATGTCGGCGATGGGTTCGATGGTGCCGATTTCATTGTTGGCCAGCATGACGCTGATGAGAATGGTGCCGGGAATTATGGCCGCTTCCACCGCGGCGGGATCCACCAGCCCGTAAGAGTCCACGTCCAGGGAGGTGACGGTATAATCCAGAAGGCGGAGGGTGCGCAGGGAATTTAATACCGATTTGTGCTCGATGTTGGTGGTGATGATGTGCCGGCCCTTCTCCCGCATGCCGATGGCCACCCCTTTGACGGCATGGTTGACGGACTCGGTGCCGCCGGACTCAAAGACGATCTCGCTGGGGTCGGCGTTGATCAGGGCCGCTACCTGGGAACGGGCGTTCTCCAAAGCCTGGGAGGCCTGCTGCCCTACCTGGTGGTCACTGACTGGATTGCCGTAGACCGTGTTTATATGGTTGATCATGGCCTCCTTGACCCGAGGGTGCAAAGGCGTGCCGGACAGATGGTCAAGATAGATAACTCCCATGAAGCCTCCCTCTTGGGCCCGCAATCTTTACATGCTTAGTGATCGTGTTCGTGAGGCATTTCCGTTCCGCAGAAAATGCAAAAGGGAGACTCCTCTTCCACTTGTTTGGAGCAGTAGGGACAATAACAGGACTGGGCTTCCCGGCTGGCGACGTGCTCTTCCCGGTCCTTGCCGGTGTCTTTGATTTTTCCGGACTTCCGATCCAGATAATTTTTGATGGCGGAGTGGAGGGCATCGGCGCCCAGGTTGGAACAGTGCAGTTTGTTCTGGGGCAGACCTCCCAGGGCCTCGGCCACGTCTTGATTGGTAATTTTCATGGCATCGTCAAGGGTTCTGCCCTTGGCCAGTTCGGTGAGCATGCTGGATACGGCAATGGCCGCGCCGCAGCCGAAGGTCTTAAATTTTATATCCGCGATTTTATCATTTTCAACCTTGATGTAGACATTCATCATGTCTCCGCAGACAGGGTTGCCAACTTCGCCGATGCCGTCAGCATCGGCAATCTCCCCGACGTTGCGGGGGTTCTTAAAATGATCCAGGACGATTTCCGAATACATGGGTGCTCCCTTCACAATATAAAGTTAAGCAAATATAATGCCTTTAACAGCCAAGGTCAAGGAGGCAGGTAGAAATCCCCCGGTCTTGGAAAATTCGTCTCATCAAATAATCAAGGAGAGCATATGCATCTTACCTGCACGAAAACACAGGCCCTGTTCCCTGGGGAAGGGGTCAAACTCTCTTCCGACAAGCCCCTGTCTCTCCTGTGGGATTGCCATCACGGCAATACCTTTGTCTTGATGGTGGCAGGACTGAACATGGAGCCTTGGTCAGGAGAAAACGCCGTTGAGCCTGCGACCCTGGAGGTGAGCCTGGCCCCTTTTCCGGAAGTGCTTGGGAAAATTGAACATTTTGCCGCGCATCACAACCTGGCCATAGCCCTCTTGTCCCCTCTACCGGAGGCCCTGGAAGAACCCCTGACCCTGGCTGCCGGCCATCTGCCGGAAGCAAAGCTCTTCGTGTTCTGCGAACAAGCCGTGCTCACGGCCCGGGCCACCTCAGAGGGTAATGTACGCCTCTCGGTGGCCGGCAATTTCAAGAGTAGAAAACTCCCCTGCCAGGAAACCGATATCGTCTTGCACCTGGAACGCCCCAGCGCCACCCGGCTGTTGTCCTATTGCTATTCGTTGGTGCGGGGAAGGATTTAACCTTTAAGCCAAGAACAGAGGGGCGCCTGGCTTGCTCTGCTTAGCCAGCCACGGCAATAGGGTCAGGCAGGCTTTTTGCAAGTTTTATCTGAAAAAGAAAAAATGTAGCAGCTTGTTGGAGGCCACATGAGTCTTGTTCTCACCGGCGCTGAAATTATGCAGATTCTCGACATGGACCTGGCCTTGAGCGCGGCCCGGGAGGCCTTCCGGGCTTACGGCGAAGGGCGGGTCAACATGCCCCCCAAGTCCTATTTAACCCTGGCTCACGGCGACTTCCGGGCCATGTACGGCGAAATTTTTCTCTCCGACGGGCACGTGTGCGGGCTCAAATGGGTGAATGTCCACCCCGGCAACCCTCTGCGGGGCCTGCCCACGGTCATGGCCAAGGTGGTGCTCAATGACCCGGAGACCGGCCTTGAGTGGGCCGACATGGACGGCACTTTCATCACCAATTACCGCACCGGCGCGGCCGGGGGCGTGGCGGTGGAGATGCTTGCCCGGCCCGACGCCACAAAGCTCGGGGTTATCGGGGCCGGGGAGCAGGCCCGCACCCAGATTGCCGCCATCATGCAAGTGCGGCCCATCCAGGAAATTTTCATTTGCGACTGTGCCACAGCCCGGGCCAGGGTTTTGCGAGAGGACATGGCCGCCCTCTATCCGGTGCCAGTGCGCCTGGCGGCAGATTCTAAGGAAACCGCCCTGGCCGCAGACATTCTGGTCACCGCCACTCCCAGCGAAGCCCCCGTGGTGAGGCGGGACTGGGTGCGCCCCGGCACCCACATTAACGCCATCGGGGCCGACGCGGCCGGCAAGCAGGAGTTGGACCCGGAAATTCTCAAAACCGCCAGGGTGGTGGTGGATGATTGGGCCCAGGCCTCCCATTCCGGAGAGATCAACGTCCCCCTGGGCAAAGGGGAGATCACCAAGGACATGATTTATGGTTCTCTGGGGGAGGTGGTGGCCGGCAAAAAGCCGGGGCGCCGGACCCCGGAGGAAATCACCGTGTTTGATTCCACCGGCCTGATCATTCAGGACCTGTCCCTGGGTTTTGCCATCTATAACCGGGCTAAGGAGCGGGGATTGGGGGAGGTGAAGGAGTTCTTGAAGCTTTCCCGGTGAAGGTGGGGGGCAGGCTCCCGTTTTTGTAAAGGGTAGGCTGAAAGAGGTGGGGCAGAATTCGTTAAATAAGCGGGAGCACAGGCTTCCAGCCTGTGTTGAGAAAACCTTCAGAGCAGTCGCTCATGAGCCCTTGGTTCTCTCAAAATCATGAAAAGAATGGCAGGGCGAGCCTCCGTGCCCGCCAGCTGATTACCCCGAGCGTTTGCAGGCGGGATGCGCTGCGCTTTCCCGCCCTACGCCTTATTTGAACTTGGTGGCACAGGTTTTCAGCCTGTGCCTGGACGGGCTGGAAGCCCG
>JBAQHL010000485.1:0-3654 GCA_049288295.1 Desulfobaccales bacterium | reverse complement strand
CCGGGGTGCTTTCAGGCTGCCCTGGATGGCATCAGGAATCTTACGGCCGCAGGTCTTAAGCCGCAAATCATCATGACCCTGATGCGGCGCAACCAGGATGAGGTGGAGGCAGTGGTGCGGCTGGCCGAAAGCCTGGGGGCCGGCTCGGTGAAGTTCAATATGTTACAACCCCACGCCCGGGGCCGGGAGGTGTATGCGGCCGGGGAAGCCCTGCCGGTTAACGACCTGCTGAAGCTTGGCCACTGGGTTGAATCCGGGCTGGCCCACCGGACCCGCCTGCCGTTATTTTTTCACCAGCCGCCAGCCTTCCGCCCTCTCTCCAGGGTGCTTGCCGAGGAGGCTAACGGCTGCGACTGGTGCGGCATCCTGGGCATATTGGGGGTTTTGGCCAACGGGACCTATGCCCTGTGCGGCATTGGGCAGACCGTGCCCGGCCTGGTTTTCGGAGAGGTGGCCAGCAATCCCCTGAAAACGGTATGGGAAGAGGACCCCAGGCTTCTGGAGCTTCGCCGGGGCTTGCCCGAAAAGCTGCAGGGTGTCTGCGGGCAATGCCTGATGAAGCACCTGTGCCTGGGAAGCTGCCTTGCCATGACCTATGCCCAGGAAAATAGTTATTGGAGGCCGTTCTGGTTCTGCGAGAAAGCCCAGGAACTGGGGCTGTTCCCTGAAGGCCGCCTGGTTCCTGCAAAAGTTAGCTGATACCGAGTTGCATTCTCTTGGCAATTTATTGTAGCCGCAGGCTTCAGCCTGCGCTGCACAGGTGAGGACACCTGTGCCACCGTTTGACTGCAAAATGGTATGAGCATTGATTTCAACTTCCGGAGGGCAGGACAATGAGAAAAATCAAGTACACGCAGCCGACCTTAAAACCCTTGTCACAGAAACAACAAACAGGACAAAGACCGTGCTGGAGCGGAAGCTCCGCTTATGGGGGCGCCTGTCAAAGCGGCGGGAGTGCAGGCACTTCTTGCAGCACGGGAAGTTCGCCTTTTTCCAGCCACCATCCCTGATGCTAGTTTGCGGTCATAAAGCTGTTATTCAGGTGGCCTTAGCCTGAAAAATTATTCAGGATAATTCGAGGCCCACTTGCGAGGTGGCAGTGTGGGGGTGGGCAGTTGGTGATCTATCCCGGGCCAAAACCGCACAAAAAGCGCCCAAAAAATTTCTCTTATACCAAGTTGCCGTTATAGAGGTAATATTGATGGTGTCCATAAAGTATCTGCTAACAGGTTCAGAGTGACATATGGATCGTGTTTCTGGCCAAACCGGGAGAGGACAAATCCCCCCTGCCCCCCTTTATAAAAGGGGGGTTCAAAAAATCCGCAAGCCCAAGTCCCCCTTTGCTAAAGGGGGATTTAGGGGGATTTGACAGGCATAACAGATAATTATAATCTTACTTATTTATTGGCAACTTGGTATTAGAATCAATAAGAACTGGTCGGGACGGGCGGATTTGAACCGCCGACCTCCTGCTCCCAAGGCAGGCACGCTAACCAGGCTGCGCTACGTCCCGATTCGAAGGGCTTTGGTGGTTTTGTTGCAGTTTCTTTATAAATTACGAAGTGTTGGCAGGATGTGCAAGGATTATTGCCCTGGGGCGCCGAAAAATCCCTCCTTCCTGGCCAGGAGCATCTCCCTGAGCTTCTTTAGGGCCCGGCCCCGGTGGCTGATGCGGTTTTTCACCATGAGGTCCAGTTCGGCCACCGTGGCCTCATAGGCCGGCACATAAAACACCGGGTCGTAGCCGAAGCCCTTGTTCCCCCGGGGGCCAAGGGTGATCATCCCGGTCAGTTCCCCCTGGGAGGTGATAACGCGGCCGTCCGGAAAAACCAGGGCGATTTCACAGACAAAGCGGGCCTGGCGCTCATCCTGGGGCACCCCCTGGAGCTCGTCCAAAAGTTTTCGCCAGTTATCCTCATCGGTGGGTTTTTGTTCTCCCGTGCGATCCTGGGCGTAGCGGGCCGAAAACACCCCCGGCCGGCCCCCCAAAGCCAGGACCTCCAGGCCGGAGTCGTCCGCCAGGGCCGCAAGCCCCGTGAGCCTGGCCACCATCTTCGCTTTGAAAAGAGCGTTTTCGGCAAAGGTGGCCCCCTCTTCGGGGATATCGGGGAGCTCGGGGAAATCCGCCAGGCTCAGGAGGCGCACCCCGAGACTTTCCAGGAGGGCCGCCATCTCCCGCACCTTGCCGGGGTTTTGGCTGGCCATTACCAGGGTAAGGGGAGCCATGGCGCCAGGGCCTCCTCCTGTCGGCGAAAAATGCCGGATAACCCGGCCAAGGCCAAATCCAGCATGTCCGGCAAGAGCTTTTGGGGAAAGGGACCTTCCTCGCCGGCGGCCTGGACCTCCACCAGCTCCCCCCGGCCGGTGGCCACGAAATTGGCGTCCACCTGGGCCTCAAAGTCTTCCTGGTAATCCAGATCGAGCCAAAGCTTCCCCCCCACCAGACCCACACTCACCGCAGCCACCTGGTCCTTGATCGGCAAAACTTCAATGATCTCCTGTCGGCAAAGGGGTTCCAGGGCCAGACACAGGGCCACAAAAGCCCCGGTGATGGCCGCGCTTCTCGTGCCCCCGTCGGCCTGGATGACATCGCAGTCCAAAATGACGGTGCGCTCCCCCAGGGCCTTCAGGTCCACCACCGCCCTAAGCGAGCGGCCGATGAGGCGCTGGATTTCCTGGGAGCGCCCCCGGGGCCGGCCCCCCGTACCCTCCCTCACCTGGCGGGCGCCGGTGGACCGGGGCAGCATGGCATACTCCGCGGTGACCCAGCCTCCCCCGGTGCCCCGGCGAAAGGGGGGCACTTCTTCTGTCACCGTGGCGGCGCACAATACCCGGGTGCGCCCCCAGGTGATGAGAACCGAGCCTTCGGCGAAATCCAGATAGTGGCTGGTGATGGAAAGAGGCCGCAGTTCGTGGCTTTTTCGGCCGCCGCTTCTTGTCATAACAGGAGCTTTGAGCTGTGAGCTCTGAGTTTTGGGTTTTTACTTTTACCTTTTTACTTTTTACTTTTTGAGTGAGTTACGCACCGTGTCGATAACCATGTTAAAGGTGTCGGGAAAGGTGGTGGGAGTGAGGCGTCCCACCTCGATGAACTTCACCACGATCTCCTTGGCCACCTTGAGCACCAGTTCCTCCTGGGGAGAAACCGGGTCAGGGCCTCCCTTGTCTCGCACCACGGCGGGGCCTCCCTGATCAGGCGTTTTTTTGGTATTATTCTCTTAAGCTTTTATCTTATGGCTTAAGGCCTATAGCTTATAGCTTATGGCCCAAAACTAACCCCGCCGATCAGAAGAAGGCCATCAAATGACCGGCGGGGACCTTTAAGAAGAACCGGGTCGCAGCCCTCCTTGGCAGGTATCATAAACCAAGGCGGCCAGGAGGGCAAGAGGAGCACATGGGGCGCATAGAGGTCCTGGACCCACAAACGGCCTCCCGCATTGCCGCCGGAGAAGTGGTCACCCGGCCCGCCGCGGTGGTGAAGGAACTGGTGGAAAACGCCCTGGACGCCGGGGCCCGCCACATCACCGTGGAGATCGAGGAAGGGGGCCGCAGCCGTATCAGGGTGGTGGACGACGGCGGCGGCATGACCCCTGAGGAGGCCCCCCTGGCCCTTTTGCGCCACGCCACCAGCAAAATCCGCCAGGAAGAGGATCT
>JBAQHL010000484.1:0-8158 GCA_049288295.1 Desulfobaccales bacterium | reverse complement strand
GGTTTCCTCCTTGTGCCCCACGCCCTCAGGCCCCCTCCCGTATCACTGGGCCATCACCAGAGAACCTTGCTTTCCTGCAGGTATTTTTCTGAAATTTTCTTGACACCCTGTCACTTCATTCTATATTATGACGTATCATTCATTTTATGAATGATTTATTCAGTCAGGAGGTCAAGGGATGGCAGAGGAGAAGCTCCCCAGGCGGGAAAGGGAGAAGTTGCGGCAACGTCAAGACATACTGGCCACCGCCCTGGATCTCTTTTCCCAGAAGGGCTACCACAACGTCTCCATGCACGAGATCGCGGCCCAGGCCGAGTTCGCCATCGGCACCCTCTACAAGTTCTTCCCAAACAAGGAGGAACTCTATAAGGCCCTGGTTCTGGAGCAATGCGACGGCTTCGAAGAGGCCATCGCCCAGGCAATCGAGGAGCCGGAGGACGAGGTGGAAAAATTGCGCTGTTTCATCCGGGCCAAAAGCGCCAGGTTTCAGAGCCATCTTCCCTTTGTGCGACTGTTCCTGGCCGAAAGCCGGGGGGCGAGTTTCAACCTCAAGGCGGGGCTCAATGAGGAGATGCGCATCCGGTATTACAACTTCCTGGAAAAAGTGGCCGGCATCTTCGCCCAGGGGATTAGCAACCGCCGGTTTAAGAACATCGCCGACCCGTATTATCTGGCTGCAGTTTTGGACAGCATCCTCGATACCTCTCTGCTTCTCTGGCTCGATCTGCCCGAACGTTTTCCCTTCCCGGAAAATCCGGACAGGATTTTGGATTTTTTTTTCGAAGGACTGATGGAAGCGTAATGCCGCAGCGGTTTCGCGGGCAAGACGTTCATCACCAATATCTGGGAGACTTCTGATGCACCTGAGGAAAAAAGGTTATTGCCTGCCACCATGGAGCTCTGCGCTGGCGGCTCTGATGATTGCCCTGGGGGGGTGCGGCAGCGGAGCAGGGCAGCAAGCCGGGCCGCCCCCGGTCCCGGAAGTGGCCACGGTGACCATTCAACCGCGGCTGGTGGAACTCACCACCGAGTTGCCGGGCCGCACTTCTGCCTATTTGGTTGCAGAAATCCGGCCCCAGGTCAACGGCATCATCAAAAAACGCCTGTTTCAGGAAGGCTCCGAGGTTAAAGCCGGGCAGATGCTTTACCAGATTGACCCCGCGCCCTTCCAGGTGGCCCTGGACTCGGCCAGGGCTTCCCTGGGCAAGGCCCAGGCCAATCTGCCGTCAATCCGCTTGAGGGCCGAACGCTACCAGGAGTTGCTGGTGGACAGGGGGGTGAGCCGCCAGGACTATGACGATGCCAAGGCCGGTGTGGATCAGGCCTTAGCCGAAATTGCCTACTGGAAGAGTGCAGTGGAAGGGGCCCGCATCAATCTGAGCTATACCAAGGTAACCGCGCCCATATCCGGGCGCATCGGCAAGTCCGCGGTAACGGACGGCGCCCTGGTGACGGCTTATCAGGCCATGACCCTGGCCACCATCCAGCAGCTCGACCCCATTTACGTGGATGTCACCCAATCGTCCAGCGAGTTGCTGCGCTTGAAGCGCTTGCTGGAAACGGGCCGCCTGAGCGCCCACGGCAAAAACGGCCGCAAAGTCCGCATCTTCCTGGAGGACGGCACGCCTTATCCTCAGGAAGGGATCCTGCAGTTCCGGGACATCACGGTGGACCCGACCACGGGGTCTTTCAGCCTGCGCATCGTGGTGCCCAACCCGCAGAATCTGCTGCTGCCGGGCATGTTCGTGCGGGCCGCAGTGCAGGAGGGCATCGCCGAACAGGCCATCCTGGTCCCCCAACAAGGGGTGAGCCGCACTCCCAAGGGGGACCCCATCGCCCTGGTGGTGGATGAGGCCGGTACAGTGAACCAGCGTCCCTTGACCCTCAACCGCGCCATGGGCGACCAGTGGTTCGTGTCCTCCGGGCTGTCTCCCGGCGACAAGGTAATCGTGGAAGGCATGCTGAACGTGCGGCCGGGGGCCAAGGTCAAGGCCGTGGCCTGGGAAGGCCCCAAGGGCGGCCCCAAGGGCGGCGGCGAGGGCCAGAAAACCACCCCCCTGCCCGCCAAAGCGCGCTGACGGAGGACCGTGATGTTATCGAACTTCTTCCTGGATCGTCCGGTCTTCGCCTGGGTCATCGCCATCATCATGATGCTGGCGGGAGGGCTGGCGATCTACAATTTGCCCATCTCCCAGTATCCTCCCATCGCGCCGCCGTCCATCGCCATTGACGCCTTTTATCCCGGGGCTTCGGCTGAAACCGTGGAAAACAGCGTGGTCCAGATCATCGAACAGAAAATGACCGGATTCGACAAGTTGTTGTACATGACCGCCAGCAGCGACGCCTCCGGGTCCGGGAGAATCGAGCTCACCTTTGCCCCGGGGACTGACCCGGACCTGGCCTGGGCCCAGGTGCAGAACAAGCTGCAGCTGGCCATGGCGAGTCTTCCTGAAGTGGTGCAGCAGTCAGGCGTCAAGGTCAGCAAGTCTACCAGGAACTGGCTCATCATTGTGGGCTTGACCTCGGAAGACGGCAGCATGAATGAATTTGACCTGGCAGACTATGCCCAGTCCAAAATCGAGCAGGTGCTGGCCCGGGTGCCGGGCGTGGGGGAAGTGGAAACCTTCATGTCCCAATATGCCATGCGGATTTGGCTCAACCCGGACAAACTCACGGATTACCGCCTCACCATGGATGATGTTATCCGGGCGCTTAAGGCCTACAACGTGGAGGTTTCCGCGGGACAATTCGGCGGCATTCCCGCGGTGCCCGGCCAGCGCATGAACGCTTCCATCATCGTCCAGAACCTGCTGAAGACCCCGGAGGAGTTCGCCGCCATCCCGCTGCGGGTCAACCCGGACGGCTCTGTGGTGCGGGTGCGGGATGTGGGGTGGACGGAACTGGGCACCGAGCGCTATGGCACCCAAGTGCTCTACAACGGCCAACCCGGCTCCGCCCTGGCAGTGCGGCAGGCCGCAGGCGCCAACGCCCTGGCCACCGCGGATGCCGTCAAGGCCAAGTTGGCGGAATTATCCAAGTATTTCCCCCCCGGCATGAAGGTCATCTATCCCTATGACACCACGCCTTTCGTGAGGGTGGCCATCAACGAGGTAGTCTGGACCCTGTTCGAGGCGATTTTCCTGGTCTTCCTGGTGATGTATGTCTTCCTGGGAAACCTGCGGGCTACGCTGGTGCCCACCCTGGCGGTGCCGGTGGTCATCCTCGGAACCTTTGCGGTCCTGGGGTTGTTTGGGTTTTCCATCAACATGCTGACCATGTTCGGCATGGTGCTGGCCATCGGCCTTCTGGTGGACGACGCCATCGTGGTGGTGGAGAACGTGGAGCGGGTCATGAGCGAGGAGGGGCTCCCCCCCAAAGAGGCGACCCGCAAGTCCATGGGAGAAATCACCAGCGCCCTCATCGGCATCGGGCTGGTGCTGGCTGCGGTGTTCGGTCCCATGGCCTTCTTCGGCGGCTCCACCGGGGTCATCTACCGTCAATTTTCCGTGACCGTCATCGCGGCCATGCTGCTGTCGGTGGTGGTGGCCCTGATCCTGACCCCGGTGCTCTGCGCCACGCTGTTAAAGCCGGTGCCCAAAGGGCACCAGGCCGGGGAGACCGGCTTTTTTCTGTTTCGCCCCTTTTTCCGCTGGTTCGACCGGACCTTTCTGTGGACCAGGGACAAGTACGGGGCCATGGTGGGGAAAATCCTCACCCAAAAAATCCGCTACCTGGTGATTTATCTGGTGATCGTGGCGGCTCTCCTTTTCCTGTTTCAGCGCATGCCCACTTCGTATCTGCCCGAAGAAGACCAGGGGGTCATGTACATCCAGGCGATGCTGCCCGCGGGTTCCACCCTGGAGCAAACCCAGGAGGTCCTGGATAAAGTCCGCACCCATTTTCTGGAGGATGAGAAAAAGGCGGTGGCATCCCTTTTCACCGTGGCGGGCCGGGGCTTTTCCGGCGCCGGCCAAAACGTCGGGCTGGGGTTCGTCAAGCTCAGGGATTGGGACCTGCGCCCCGGCGCGGACCTGAAGGTAACCGCCCTGGTCAAACGCGCCATGATGAAGTTCTCGCAGCTCCGCAACGCCAGGGTGTTTGCCTTCCCGCCGCCGGCGGTTCTGGAGCTGGGAAGGGCAGGGGGCTTTGATTTTCAATTACAGGATCGAGGTGGGATGGGACATGAAGCCCTGATGGCGGCCCGCAACCAGTTGCTGGGCATGGCCGCCCAGGACCCCAGGCTGGTGCGCGTCCGCCCCAGCGGCCTGGAAGATGTGACCCAGTACCGCATCGACGTGGATTGGGAAAAGGCGGGGGCCCTGGGGGTTCCCATCAACACCATCCACCACACCATCTCCTCGGCCTTCGGCAGCGCCTATGTGAACGACTTTATCCACAGCGGGCGGGTCAAGAGGGTTTACGTCCAGGCCGACAAGCCCTACCGCATGCTGCCCAAGGACCTGGAGCACCTCTTCGTGCGCAATTCCAAGGGGACCATGACGCCCTTCACTTCCTTTGCCTCGGGTCACTGGTTCCAGGGGTCGCCCCTCCTGGAGCGCTTCAACAGCTTCCCGTCCATGAACATCTGGGGTGAGCCTGCGCCCGGCAGAAGCTCCGGGGAGGCCATGCAGGCCATGGAAGAGATCGTGGCCAAGCTGCCCAACGGCATCGCTCATGATTGGAGCGGGCTTTCCTACCAGGAGCGCATGGCCAAGGCCCAGACCGGTCTGCTCTACACCTTTTCCATTATCGTCATTTTTCTTTGCCTGGCCGCGCTGTATGAGAGCTGGACCATTCCCATCACCATTCTCCTGGCCTTGCCCCTGGGGGTCATCGGCGGGGTTGTGGCCACCTCCCTTCGGGGACTGCCCAACGATGTCTATTTCCAGATCGGACTCCTCACCGTTTTGGGGCTCACCACCAAGAATGCCATTCTTATCGTGCAGTTCGCCATGGCCAAGGTGGAGGAGGGTATGGGCTTGGTTGAGGCCACCCTGGCCGGGGCCAAACTCAGGCTGCGCCCCATTGTTATGACCTCCCTGGCCTTCGGCTTCGGTGTTTTGCCCCTGGCCATGGCCACCGGGGCCGGGGCCGGCGCGCAAACGGCCATCGGCACCGGGGTGTTGGGCGGCATGGTTACCGCCACCTTCCTGGCCATCTTTTTCATCCCCCTCTTTTTCGTGGTGGTGGTGCAGTTTTTTTCGAGAAAGAAACACGCCCCAGCGGCAGAGCCCGCCTCGGACTCCCCGAATCCTCAGGAGGGCCAGTAATATGTTCAGTAAATTCGTTGCAGCTGTAACCATATCGGCAATAATGCTCGCTGGCTGCACCATGATCCCCAAATACAGCCGGCCGGAAGCGCCGGTTCCCGCGTCCTGGCCCAGCGGCCCGGCCTACAAGGAAACCCCTGCCGCGCCGGAGACGGCGGTGGTTGCGGACCTGCCCTGGCGGCGGTTTTTCACGGACAGCCGCCTGCAGCACGTCATCGATATGGGCTTAAAAAACAACCGGGATCTCAGGGTGGCCGCCCTGAACGTGGAAAGGGCCCGGGCCTTGTATCGCATCCAGCGGGCCGAACTGTTGCCCACGGTGGCCACCGGCACCAGGGCTATCAAACAGCGGGTCAGGATTTCCGGCGGCACGGGCCTGGTGACCGTGGAGGAATACAGCCTCAACCTGGGCATCAGCTCCTGGGAGCTTGACTTTTTCGGGCGCATCCGCAGCCTGTCACAAAAGGCCCTGGAGGAGTACTTCGCCACGGAGCAGGGCCGCCGCAGCGCCCAGATCTTGCTGGTGTCCGAAATCGCCAACGCCTATCTGACGTTGGCCGCGGACCGGGAGAACCTCAAGCTGGCCCAATCCACTCTCAAGAGCCAGCAGGAGGCCTATAACGTCATCAAACGGCGCTTTGAAGTGGGGCTGGCCCCCGAACTGGACCTGCGCCAGGTGCAAACCAGGGTGGACGCAGCCCGGGTGGACGTGGCCCGGTACACTGAACTGGCGGCCCTGGATGAAAACGCCCTGAACCTCCTGGCGGGGGGGGCAGTGCCGGCAGGCCTGTTGCCCCTGGAGTTGTCCGTGGTCAAACCCTTGCCGGAGGTATCTGCCGGCGCCTCCTCCGAGGTGCTGCTGCGCCGTCCGGACATTCTCCAGGCCGAGCACCTGCTCAAGGCCGCCAATGCCAACATCGGCGCGGCCCGGGCGGCTTTCTTCCCCCGCATTTCCCTCACCTCCGCCGTAGGCACGGCCAGCGGCGACCTGTCAGGGCTGTTTACGACCGGCTCCTTTGTCTGGAGTTACGCTCCCCAGACCATTATGCCCATTTTCGACGCCCGCACCTGGTCAGGCCTCAAAGCCACCAAGGTGGACCGGGAACTGGCGGTGGCCCAGTATGAAAAGGCCATCCAGGGGGCTTTCCGGGAAGTGGCCGACGCCCTGGCCGGCAAGGGGACCCTGGGGGATCAGTTGGCTGCGCAAAACTCCCTGGTGGAGGCCGCGGCCAGAGCCTACCGGCTCTCCAACAGCCGCTATGAAAAGGGGATCGACATTTACCTGAACGTGCTGGACGCCCAGCGCTCGCTTTATTCCGCCCAGCAGGGGCTCATCGCCATCCGCCTGGCGAAGTTCGCCAACCAGGTGCGCCTCTATGCGGTGCTGGGCGGGGGCGATGCCTAAAACCGGTTGCAAAACCGACTTTGGCACTTGAGTGCGTTCTTATTCACTAAAAGTTCGGGGCGTTGGCATGTAAAACCGAATTGGACCTCTGCGAAGGTCCCAAAACTTGTCATTCTGAGGGAGCAGAGCGACCGAAGAATCTCATAACCGCTTGAATCTTAATAATTATTCGCTTCTTCATTTTTCTGCCGGCGTCACCCCCCTGGACTCATCCTGTCTCGGAGACTGGGGCACATAATCCTTGCTTTTCAGGTAATCATAAATAATCTCGGCCACCAGCCGGTTGCCCTTTTCATTAAAATGGGAGTAGCGGCCTGCCAGGAAAATCTCGCTATAGTCCCTGCTCCCCAGCCTTTTAATGATCTCCACCCCTAAATCCACGTATTCAATGCCCCGGCGCTGAAATTCCTGCAGGAGGGGTTCATATAGCGGCTTTTTGTGTTGTTGATAATAGGGGAAATCCTCAGGGCCGGGAAAGATCAGGACAATGGGATGCTTGCCCCTGTCTTTGGCCTCCCTATGGAATTGCTGAACGATGGCCATGGTCAGGGGCAGGGCCCGGGAAGGGTGGCCGGGTTGGTAGAATTGCAAGTAGGAAGTGTACCCCAGGACATACCGGTTATAAAAAAACCTGTGGGCCTTGAGAATGGACCAGGTGTAGGGAAAGCCCAGGTGCTGGGCCCCGGAAGGCCCTCCCGGCCGGAAGTAATCATGCTCTAAGAACCGTTCCGGGCTCTCGATAAAATCCCGGTAATTCTCTGCGGTTAAATCAGGGAGGGGCGCCAACTGCAACGCACCCTTGTCATCTAACAGAAACCTCGGTTTGGTCTGGCACTGGGAGTTGGGAATGATGAAATTTCGCAATTGATTGACGTTTCTCTGGACATTTTCACTCAACAGACCCAAAAAAACGAGGTTGGCCGTGTCCTTAGCATTGTCATGGAACCTGAGATACGCCTGATCGGTGCCGTAGCCGGGGACGCCATAATTCGCGATTTGGCGGCTCAGCATCCGGCCCAGGACATTGCTCCAGGCATATTCCGGTTCGACCCCGTATCCCGCGGTGAAGGAATCCCCATAGGCTGAAATTGCGGCTTTGCCAGGCGCAGCCTGAGCTTCTTGTTCCAGGGCCTGGGGGGAGGGCCAGCCCAGGAGGGGATTGAGCCGGGCGGCGTAGGTGGGGTAATCCTCAGTAATATTGGGCAGATAAAAGAGAATGCCATATTTTTTCGCCAGATAGGAGGTGTACAAAAAAGCGGCAAGCTCCAGGGTGGCGAAAATTACTAAAAAAATGACGGCCACGCCCGCAACCGCGACCAGACCGCGGGGCTTCACTTTGCCTGTCTGCGACATGTTTTCTGGAGGACTATCTTTTCCCTCAAGAGATTGGGAGAGGGGGCCTCGGGGAGGGTAAGGGCTTGCCGCCCTTAGCCCCCTCCCCCATTAAACCCCCCTTTTCTAAAGGGGGGCAGGGGGGATTTGT
>JBAQHL010000483.1:0-1721 GCA_049288295.1 Desulfobaccales bacterium | reverse complement strand
CCCGAGCCCCAACAAGAAGCGCTCCGGCAACGCCTCACCCCCCTTCCCCATATCCGCTACCGTGGCCCTTACCGGCGGGCCGACTTGGCGCAGATTTTGTCCGGGGCCGCCGCGATGGTCATGTGCTCCGACTTTGAGAATTATCCCCTGGTGGCCCGGGAAGCCCTGATGCTGGGAGTGCCGGTCATTGCCACCCGGGCGGGGGGCCTGCCGGAGATCGTCCAACATGACCAGAACGGCCTGCTTTTTCCCCCCGGAGACGCCGAGACCTTGCAACGCCAAGTCACGCGCCTCATCCACCGGCCTGATCTGTTAACCCGTCTGCGGCAGGGCATCGCCCCCATAAAAACCATGGCCAGCGAAGCCGCTGAACTGGTGGATTTGTATCGTTCCCGGCTGTCGACTCAACCGCAGCAGCCCCGTGCAGCGGCCCTACGGGAAGTTTCAGCTCCTGGCCCGCGCCGAATTTCGGCCTCCATCATCATCCCCACTTATAACAACCTGGGCCTGACCCGGCAGTGCCTGGAGTCCATCTGGGCTCACCAAGAACCCGGTGAATATGAAATCATCGCGGTGGACAACGGTTCCTCGGACGGAACCCCGGATTATTTACGGGAGCAGCAAGCCGCCGGTCGCCTCACCGCCATCCTGAACCCGGAAAACCTGGGATTCGCCAGGGCCTCCAACCAGGGGGCCCGGGCCGCAGCCGGCCACTATCTGGTCTTCCTCAACAACGACACGGTGGTGACCGCCGGCTGGCTGCGGGAATTGTGCCGGGGCGCCGAGGAGGATCCCGGTGTGGCGGCGGTGGGGGCCAAGCTTATTTACCCGGATAACACGGTTCAACATGCCGGGGCCGTGTTCAACACCAACAAAAAAATTTATCACATTTACAAATACTTACACAAAGACCATCCCGCGGTTAACAAAAAGAGGGAATTCCAGGTACTCACCGCCGCCTGCCTGTTGGTGAAACGGGAGGCCTTCTGGGCTGTGGGTCTTTTCGACGAACACTTCCAGAACGGCTATGAAGACGTGGACCTGTGCCTGAAATTAAGAAAGAGGGGCCAGCGGCTTATCTATGAACCCCGGGCCCAAGTCTACCATCTGGAAAGCCAAAGCAAGGGGCGGTTCGACAACGAGCGGGAAAATTCCAGCTTATTGACCGAGCGCTGGAAGGATGCCATCCAGCCCGATGACCAGACCTTCTATCGTGAGGACGGCATCGAGGTGACCACCTATCGGACGCCGGAAGGTTCCCTGACGGCTATCATGCAGGACCCGCATGACAATATCTTCTTAACCCAGGCCCAGACCCTGGCGGCTGGGGGACACACCCTGGAGGCAGAGAAATTCTATCGGGAAGCCCTGCGGTTCAACCCCTTCGATTCCCGACTGCCGGTCATCGCCCAGGAACTGGCGGATTTGCTGGAAAATCTGGGAAAACCCCAGGAGGCGGCCCTGCTTCGGGAAAAGGTCGCACAGCAGCCCTGATAAAGAGTTCCATTCTATAGGCAATGTATTGTAGCCGCAGGCTTCAGCCTGCGACTGCACAGGTGAGGACACCTGTGCCACCGTTTGACTGCAAACCGGCATGAGGTCTCTCGCCAGGCTTTTGAGTGGAAACCACCACCGCACTGACCACAACCTGGATGGGGCTTGGCCTGAAAAAATCTTTCCCGCTTCTTGACAAGGAAAAAATCTGCCCTATAATAGTTTCA
>JBAQHL010000482.1:0-1703 GCA_049288295.1 Desulfobaccales bacterium | reverse complement strand
ATCTCGACGGGGTCCACACCCTGAGAAATCTGGCGGACGTGGACCGGATGGAGGCCGTCCTTTCCCAGGGCGGCCCGGTGGTGGTGGTGGGCGCCGGGGCCGTGGGCCTCAAGGTGGCCGACGCTCTCACCTCCCGGGGCCTGACCGTGCACCTTTTGGCCCGGGGCAGCCAGCCCCTTTCCCGCATCCTGGACCCGGTGTCCGCCGGCCTGCTCATCCAGGTGATTAAGGACAAGGGTATCAAGCTCCACCTTAACTCCTGGCCCGAAGCCGTCCTGGGCGACAAGGGCCGGGTTACAGGGGTGGCTTTGAATGACCAGCGGCAAATGCCGGCCCAGGCGGTGATTTTTTCGGTGGGGGTGGAGCCCCGGGTGGAATTTCTGGGGGGCACAGGTCTGGCGGAGGCTGGCGGCATCCCGGTGAATTCCTGGCTCAGGACCGCCGCGCCCGATATTTTCGCGGCCGGGGATTGCTGCCTCCCCCATCACCTCATCAGCGGGCGGCCCGAGGCCTTTCACATCTGGCCCGCGGCCGTGGCCCAGGGCCAGGTGGCCGGGGCCAATATGGCGGGGGGCAAACGGCGCTACGACGGTATTTTGCCCCAAAACAGCATTTCCCTGAAGGGCTTTCGCATCATCACCGGGGGCCATTTCACCCCGGACACGGAAAACGGGGAAATTTTTACGGAACTGGACAAATCCCGGCGGCGCTACCGCCGCCTGGTCTTCCAGGAGGGCCGCCTGGTGGGGGTGACCCTGGTGGGGGAGGTGGAGCAGGCCGGCATTTATTTTCAGATCATGGCCCAGAAGCTCCCGGTGGCCGCGCTGCCTGCTGATATCCATACCCCGGATTTTCAGCCGGGCCGTTTGTGGGGGTAAGGGTTCCCTTTTTCCTGCTCGTTCCCAAGTTGCACTTGGGAACGAAAAATGATGCCAAGTTCAGCTTGGCGGTTAAGGCGTTCCCAAGCACAGCTTGGGAACGAGGACAAACAGGAAACACATAGTTTTTACGGCATAATGAGAGGGAACAATGAAAACCGTCATCATCCATCCTGAGCGCTGTGTGGGCTGTTTCCAGTGCCGCCTTGCCTGTGCGGTGGAGCATTCCCGGACTAAGGACCTGGCCGGGGCGCTGTTCGAGGAAGTGCGGCCCCAGGCTCGCCTCAGGGTTTATCCCGGCCGCCAGCACCTGGCTTTTCCCAACAAGTGCCGCCACTGCGACCCGGCCCCCTGCCAGCAGGTGTGCATCGCCGGGGCCATCAGCCGCATGCCCAGAGGCACGGTGCAGATCGACCCGGACCGCTGCATCAACTGCGCCATGTGCGCCATGGCCTGCCCCTTCGGCGTCCTCACCTACGGACCCACCTTCAAGGCCCCGGAGAAGCGGGCCGTGGCCCTGAAATGCGACCAGTGCCCGGAGCGGGAGGCCGTGGGCCGGCTGCCTGCCTGTGTGGAGGCCTGCAAGGTGGGGGCCCTCACCTACGGGGAGGTGCAAGACACCCAGGTGGACAAGGGCCGGGCTTTCGCCCAGGCGGTGTTTCAGTCCCTCCAGGCCGATCAAGAGGCCAGGGCCGGCGTGCCGGAGATGATCGCCCTCTGGCGGCAGCTTGCCTGAGGAGGCCGGACGCCGAATGGGAGCAGCCCCGGCGGTGGCCGTCAGCCGCCTCACCAAGTATTTTCCCTTAATCAGCCTGCGCCGACTGC
>JBAQHL010000481.1:0-4069 GCA_049288295.1 Desulfobaccales bacterium | reverse complement strand
GGTGGCCCGGCTTCCGGCAGTATGTCTGGAGCGCCGTCGTGTCTTACAATGTCTTGGTTTTGGGCATGTTGCTGCAGACGCCGTAAGGCGGACCCATCCAGGGCTTCCCGGCCAGGGGAGAGGTCTGCCCGGAAGAGGGGAAAATTAGGCCCAAAGGCCCAGCTAACCGGCAAATTCGCGGTCATAGACTTCAATTAACCAGAGCGCCGGCCAGAAATGGACTGCCGACGCCAAACACCAACATGAAATCACGACTTTCTGGATGAGAACTAACTCACTCTTCCCCTCACTGATGCCGCAGGAGACGTGCTCTTGCAATATCTGCAGAAACGCAACCCCGATCTCCCCTTTCGCGAACTCTTCTTGCGTGTCCGTGCGCCCCTTGGCACCCTGAAGCCCACCGCGGTTACGGACGCCTTCCAACACCGGGCCCGGCTGAGTGGACTAGGTATCCCTGATCAGGGATCCCATTGCTTGAGACATTCCTATGCGGTGCATCTGCTTCGGCAGGGAGCGTCGGTAAAAGCCATTGGCGACCTGTTGGGCCATCGGGATGCGGAGAGCACTTGGGTGTACTTGCGGTTGGCCACCGAGGATTTGCGCGCTATGGCGCTTCCCGTGCCGACGGGCTCGCGGGGAGGCCCGCCGCTGACCCTTGGAGCAACCAAGCCCTTTTGGGCAAACCCGGTCCCCGTTGTTATCTCTCTATATGGGGCATGTCTCCATGGTCTCCACGCACTACTACCTCCCTTTTGTTGAGGCTCTCAGCTCAGAGGCCAGTGACCGCTTCCATAAGAGCTTCGGCAAGCTGCTCTTCACCGCCTTTGAGGAACCAACCAACGCCACCGGAGGTGACAGATGAAGGGAGCGCGGCCCAACTCACTGGCATTCACCCTCAAAGGCTTCCTTTCCGAGCACCTACCCAGGGTCCGGGGCACTAGCCCTCACACGATTCTCAGCTATCGGGATGCTCTCAAGTTCCTCCTCGGGTTTCTTTGTCAGGCTAAGGGGATGCCGGTGTCGGATCTCAAGCTCGAGGACATCGGAGTTACTGAAGTCATCTCCTTCCTCGACCATCTGGAGCACAGCCGCAAAAATCGGGTGGGTACCCGCAATGCCCGCCTTGCTGCCATCCACAGTTTTTTCCGCTATGTTGCCGGGGTGCGCCCGGAGTGTCTGGAACAGTGCCAGCGCCTCCTCACCATCCCCTTCAAGCGTAAGGGGACTCGCCCAGTGGAGTACCTGGAGTTTGAGGAGATCAAGGAAGTTATCGAGGCAGTGGATCGCTCCAGGGCAGAGGGCAGGCGGGATTATATCCTTCTCACCCTCATGTTCAACACCGGCGCCCGCGTCCAGGAGGTACTTGATCTTAAGACTGATGACTTGCAGCTGTCCAGGCCCTTCAGCGTCTGTATCCGGGGAAAAGGCCGCAAGGAACGTATTTGCCCGATATGGCCGGAAACCGCGCAGTTGCTGCGTGAGCATACTGAGGGGCAAGGTCTAGATCTAAGAGAAAAGGTCACGGTTTTTACCAACCGCCTGGGCCAGCCTCTTACCCGGTTTGGCGTTCGTTACATTCTCACAAAGTATTTACAGAAAGCCGCCCGGCTTCGCCCATCACTGGCCGGCAAGCGACTGCACCCTCACAGTATGAGGCACAGCACCGCGATCCACCTCCTCAAATCCGGAGTCGACCTCAGCACCATTGCTAATTGGCTGGGGCATGCTAGCGTAAATACGACCAACAAATATGCCTCCATGGATCTGGAGATGAAGCGTCGGGCCTTGGAAAAGGCAAAACCGCTCACCGAAGAGAACCCAGAACAAGGGCGATGGCACAAAGACCCCGATATCCTGTCTTGGTTGGCATCGCTGTGAACTGCCCGGCCGATGGAGCAGTTATGTGAAGGAAGATCTTAGAAAATATCAAAGGGAGGCCAAACGCGGAAGGCTTCTCCACATTATTGACTACTCAACATAAGTCGACTTATGTGGTGCTCAACATAACTGGACGAGCTAGGCTACGTTCCTTTCTCCAAAGAAGGCGCCGAATTGCTTTTCCAGGTGTTGGCGGAGCGGCATGAACGGGGGTCGGTCATCATTACTTCCAACCTGGGCTTTGCCGACTGGACCCAGGTCTTCGGCGAGCCCACCCTGACCGCGGCGCTGTTGGATCGCTTGACCCATAAAGCGCACATTGTCACCTGTGACTGGGAAAGCTTCAGGCTGCAGGAAAGCTTGAAAGTCAAAGGCGGAGCAACCAAAGAGCAACCGAGGGAGGCCAGCCGTGGCCGCTAGAGAGCTTACGGCCTGATGGTAGGGCGTGCTCGGCCCGCCCTGCAGGCCCTTGGTGCCGGCAGGCCGAGCACGCTTGCCCCGTCCAGCGGCTTGCTTGGTCATCTGCGGCTTAGCGTCAACCTTCAACCTAAACCAAGGGGGGTCATTTTTCGGTTATCGCGGGGGGTCATTTTTGGGTTCCCATTTACATTGGGGGGGGGTAACCTTTTCATAATCCCGGGTGAGACCAGAAGGGCGGGTTTGAAACCCGCCCCTACAGGCCTGCCCCTTAACCCCCTCCCGACCAGGGCTCATGAGCAAGTCTTGAATTTTCCACCCGGCTTTTGTTGGGAAACGGTTGCAACTCCCTTGAACTTTTCATATGAATACACCAAAATCACCATACTGATAAATTGAGAGGCCGGGCTGGTTATGGATAAGATTGTTATTGAAGGCGGGGTGCCCCTGAAGGGCGAGGTGGCCATCAGCGGGGCCAAAAACGCGGCGCTGCCCATCCTGGCGGCGACCCTGTTGGCCCCTGGGGTGCACCAGCTCCACAATGTGCCCACCCTGGCCGACATCCGCACCATCAAAAGACTGTTGGGTATCATGGGGGTGAAATTCGAAGACGGCGACCCCCTGGTGGTGGACACCAGCCAACTCACCGGTTGGATGGCCCCCTACGAACTGGTGAAAACCATGCGGGCTGCGGTCCTGGTGTTGGGACCCCTGGTGGCCCGGGCCAGGCAAGCCAGCGTATCGCTGCCCGGCGGATGCGCCATCGGCGCCCGGCCCATTAACCTGCATTTAAAGGGCCTGGAGGCCATGGGGACCAAAATCACCCTGAACCAGGGGTATGTGGAAGCCAAGACCAAGCGTTTGCGAGGGGCTGAAATCCACCTGGATATCCCCACGGTCACGGGCACCGAGAACCTGATGATGGCCGCCACCCTGGCCAAGGGCACCACCCGCCTGGTCAACGCCGCCCAGGAACCCGAAGTGACTGATCTGGCCAATTATCTCGTGGCCATGGGGGCCAGGATCGAGGGCATCGGCACCGACGTCCTCACTATTCACGGGGTGGACGCCCTTAAGCCCGCTACCTACACCATCATGTCCGACCGTATCGAGGCGGGCACCTATCTGGCGGCCGCGGCCATCACCAATGGCCGGGTGACCGTCACCAATGCCCCTGTGCAACACCTCACCGCCATCCTGGAGAAATTCCATGACGCCGGGGTGCGCTGCACCACAGAGGGAAGCTCCGTTCACCTCCAGGGGGGAGGCAGCCTCCACGGCGTGGACGTCAAGACCCAACCCTATCCGGGCTTTCCCACGGATATGCAGGCTCAATTCATGGCCCTCATGAGTGTGGCCAAAGGCGCCAGCGTCATCACCGAGAACATTTTTGAAGACCGCTTCATCCACGTGGGCGAGCTCAAGCGCCTGGGCGCGGACATCACCATTTCCGGGAATCAGGCCGTGGTGCGGGGCCGCCGCCACCTTTCCGGCGCGCCCGTCATGGCCACTGATCTCAGGGCCTCAGCCTCCCTGATCATCGCCGGGCTGGCCGCGCAGGGGACCACCGAAGTCCACCGCATTTACCACCTGGACCGGGGCTATGCCCAACTCACCGAAAAACTTACGGCCCTGGGCGCCCGCATTCATCGGGTGCCGGCGTGAGTGTGTGAGGTCATGCGGGTGAGGGGGCTAAGGGGCAGCGGCCCCTTACCCCCTCCCCCACACCCCCTCCCCCAATCCCTTGAAGGTGCAATATTAAAAAGGTTTGAGC
>JBAQHL010000480.1:0-1974 GCA_049288295.1 Desulfobaccales bacterium | reverse complement strand
GATGAGCTTTTACCACCGCATCCGGGTTTTTCAAAAAGATCTCTCATCAGGGACGCGAGTTATCGAATTGTTTCTGGACACAACCCGGGAAGGGGCGCTCTACGAAAATTCTGCTAAAATTCCCATTAAGGCCCTGGAATATTGGGAACTGGCGCCGTTATTCCTGGGAAAGCTGGATTCTGCCCTGGTTTTGGGGGGCGGCACCTTTACGCTGCCCACCACGCTGTTAACCCATTATCCCCAGGCCAGGGTGGAGGTGGTGGAAATCGACCCGGCAGTGGTGGCCGTGGGCCGCCGGTTCTTCAACCTCAATAATTTCCCGGACATGCACATCTTCACGGATGACGCCCGCCGATACCTGAACCGCACCACCTCGAAGTATGATTTGATTTTCGGGGATGCCTATAACGGCCTGCGTTCAGTGCCCTCTCATTTGCTCACCAGGGAATTTTTCCAATCAGTCAAAAACCGCCTGGCTGATCGGGGCATTTTTATGCTGCATATTATCAACACCGTCCAGGGGCATGATTCCGCCCTGTTCTTATCGGTTATTAAAACTCTTTCCCAGGTGTTTCCCAAGACGTATGTTTTCGCCAGTGTTCCCCAAAAATTAACTCAATTACAAGGTATTATTATTGTGGCCACGGACTTTGATCTTCCCTTGGATTCACTTGTTGCTTCCATGCCGTCGGAAAAAAGCCATCTTAAACAATTGCTGCTCACGTATGTTGCCCCCAAACGATACAATACCCGGAATAGTCCTATCCTGAGTGATAGTTTCAACCCGGTGGAATATCTGGTGGCCCAAACTCTCCAAAATTAGTGACCAGGCACCAGTAACCAGTAATTAGTGACCAGAAAAAAAGTCTGCCTGCTGCCTGCTGATAACCGACCATGACCCAGGAACTCAACGATCTCGAAAAAAAGGTGATCCTGGCCCTGCAAAGGGACCTGGACATTACCTCCCGCCCTTTTCTGGAATTGGCAGAACAGCTCCAGGTCTCGGAAGAGGATTTTCTGGGGGCGGTCCAGGGTCTGGCTGCCAAGGGCTACATCCGCCGGTTTGGGGCCACCCTGCGCCATCAGCTCTCCGGTTACGGCGCCAACGCCCTGGTGACCTGGGCCGTGCCGGCGGATGACCTGAAAAGGGTGGGCCAACTGCTCGCCGCCAACCCGGCCGTGAGCCATTGCTACCACCGGGAGCCGGCCCCGGGTTGGCCCTATAACCTCTATTCGATGTTGCATGGGAAAAATCCCGCCGACATTGAGAAGCTGGCGGCCCACCTGTCTCAGGAGACCGGCATTCCAGACTATGAAATCCTTTTTTCCGATGTGGAGCTCAAAAAAACCACTATGCGCTATTTTCGGGAGAATAACGACGGTTAATGCCCCCGTGAATAAATGATTGAGTTGCGTTTTAACGTATCGTTTCATCTGCAAAAAAATGTAGCCGCGGGGCTCAAGCCTCTCGCCAACACAGGTGAGGGCGCCTGTGCTCATGGAACCTCCAAGGCGGGATGCGCTTCCCTTTCCTGCCCTACACTCACAACTCGATACTTTTCAGAACAGACTATAAATCCTCAGGAGTATAACCATGCTGAATTTTTCCTCATCCGCCCAGGTTTTCGCCAAAGCCCGAACCCTGATGCCCGGCGGGGTGAACAGTCCGGTCCGGGCCTGGCAGGCCGTGGGCGGCAACCCCTTTGTCGTGGCCCGGGGGGAGGGCTCCCGCATCTATGACCTGGACGGCAACGCCTTCATCGATTATATCGCCTCCTGGGGTCCCATGATCCTGGGACACGCCCACCCCCGGGTGGTGGCCGCGGTCCAGGAGGCCGCGGCCCGGGGATTGAGCTTCGGCGCGCCCACCCCCGGCGAGGTGGACTTGGCGGAGCTCCTGTGCCAGGCCGTGCCCTCCCTCGAGATGGTGCGCCTGGTGACCTCCGGCACCGAAGCCTGCATGAGCGCCCTGCG
>JBAQHL010000479.1:0-1636 GCA_049288295.1 Desulfobaccales bacterium | reverse complement strand
GCCTCAAGCTCATCCCCGAGGCCTGGGAAAAAAGCTTTTTTGACTGGATGACCAATATCCGGGACTGGTGCATCTCCCGGCAAATCTGGTGGGGCCACCGCATTCCCGCCTGGACCTGCCAGGAGTGTGGCAATACGGTGGTGGCCCGGGAAGACCCCGGCTCCTGCCCCACCTGCGGGGTGGCCGACCTGGCCCAGGAAACCGACGTCCTGGACACCTGGTTCTCCTCGGCCCTCTGGCCCTTTTCCACCCTGGGCTGGCCGGAGGACACCCCGGAACTCCGCCTTTTTTACCCCACCAACGTCCTGGTCACCGCGTTTGATATTTTGTTCTTCTGGGTGGCCCGCATGATGATGATGGGGCTGCACTTCATGGAAGACGTGCCTTTCCGGGAGGTGTACATCCACGCCCTGGTCAGGGACCCGGAAGGCCAGAAAATGAGCAAATCCAAGGGGAACATCATTGACCCCCTGGAACTCATGGACAAGTACGGCACCGACGCCTTCCGCTTCTCCCTGGCCGCCTTCGCCGCCATGGGCCGGGACATCCGCCTCTCGGAAGAGCGCATCGTGGGCTACCGCAACTTCGTCAACAAAGTGTGGAACGCCAGCCGCTTTACCCTGATGAATCTGGGGGACTACGATCCGGCCCGGGAGGATGCGGCGCCCCTGACCATCGTGGAAAGCTGGATTTTGAGCCGGCTCCAGCTGGTTCAGAATGAGTGCGCCCGCCACGTGGAGACCTATGCCTTTGACCAGGCGGCCCATGTGCTTTACCAATTCATCTGGCACGAATTCTGCGACTGGTATCTGGAACTCATCAAGCCCGAACTGGGCGAAGGCGCCGGCCCGGCAGTGCGGCATCACACCCAGCGAGTCCTGGTGGAGGTCCTGGGCGCCATCCTCCGCCTCCTCCACCCCTTCATGCCCTTCATCACCGAAGAAATCTGGCACAAACTCCCCGGAGCCCAGGGAAGCATCATGGCGGCCGCCTACCCCGAACCGGACCCGGCCCTGGAAAATCCGGCCGCAGAGGCGGAAATGGCCCTGGTCATGGAAAGTATCGTGGCCATTCGCAACATGCGGGCCGAAATGAACGTGCCCCCCTCAGCCCAGGTGAGTGTCCTGGTCCTCAGCCAGGAGCCCAGCCTTCTGCAGATGCTTAACGCCCACGACAAGTCCATCCGGTCGCAGGCCCGGGTGCAGGACCTCCAGTTTCAGCCGGACGGCGACCCCCCTGCAGCCGCAGCCAAATCCGTGGTCATCTCCCCCGCCGGCGGCAGCCTGGACCTCATCATGCCCCTGGCCGGCCTCATCGATTTTAAGGAGGAGGCCCGCCGCCTCAACCGGGAGATGGACAAGCTCTCCCGCGAACTGGCTTCGGTCCAGAAAAAACTGGCCAACGAGGATTTTCTAAGCAAAGCCCCGGCCGAGGTGGTCTCAAAGGAGCGGGAGCGCTTG
Organism: Desulfobaccales bacterium; assembly: GCA_049288295.1. GTDB lineage: Bacteria > Desulfobacterota > Desulfobaccia > Desulfobaccales > 0-14-0-80-60-11 > JBGSLA01. The sequence goes on along the minus strand of JBAQHL010000479.1, from coordinate 176 downwards.
AACACCCTGAACGAAAAACTCACCAAACTCAAAAGCCACGAAAAACGGCTCAAGGTGTTGCTGGCGTAATGAGTTTTTAGAGGAGGTTCGAGGGAGTGAGTCCCCTCACCCTCTTCCCGATAGATTCTTTAAATAGATAAGCTCTTGGTGGCACAGGCTTCCAGCCTGTGCAGGCA
>JBAQHL010000478.1:0-1731 GCA_049288295.1 Desulfobaccales bacterium | reverse complement strand
CCGCCGCCGCCAGCCCAAAGCGCCCAGGCCCAGGAGACCGGAACCCAACAGGAACACGGAGGGCGGCACCGGGGTGTGGTAGGGCTTAAGCTGGCCGTTGCCTCCAGCAAAGTCACACACGCCATCGCCAGCAAGAAAAGCAGCGTTTTCCGGTAAGTCAGTATCATAATAGATGTTGACCGAACCGGCGTTGGGACCAAAGATGTTATCCACCTCGTCATTCCCCACGTCCAAGACTGCCCCGGTTAAAATCCTCAGATACTGAGCACGGCTGCCGGGGGCCATGTAGGCATCGATGAGGTTTATTTTGGTTTGGTTGGTAATATCCAAGAGGCCCCAGGCAAAGTTATTTTCTAGCATGGAATTTGGCAAGATGATGATTTTTTTTATTATGGAATAGTAAAAGGAAAGCCTAATTCCTTAATTTCGTTTAAAATTATTAAAAGACGGTTAAGATATATCGACCCAAATGGTAAAATCTCACCAGATTCTTTTGGTTATATTTAGTCATAAGGTGGCGAAGCACTTGGGAGGTATGAAACGATGAAAACGGAACGCAGCTACCGGGAGGCCTCCCTGAAGATCCACGGTATGGTCTGCGCCAAATGCGGGCGGGAGTTCAACCATAAAACCAGGCACCAGCTAACGGTGCACCACAAGGACGGCAATTCCCGGAATAACCCGCCGGATGGCTCCAACTGGGAGAACCTGTGCCTCTATTGCCATGAGGATGAACACAGCCGCCAACTGCTGGGGGATTATCTCAGCGAGGACTGAACCGAGATGCATTCTTTAGACAATTTATTGTAGCCGCAGACTTCAGCCTGCGTCTGCACAGGTGAGGACACCTGTGCCACCAGGCCTTTCTTTCATAATGGAGGCTTTCCGGACATGGGCGAGTTTCCTGCCCTTGTTCAAGAATCCATGAGCGAAACTCCCCCCCTTGATGGGGGAGGGCTGGGGTGGGGGTGGCAATTTTCTTTGCAAAATATAGGTGTTGCTCTCAAAAACCCCCAACCCCCTCCCACCGTGGGGAGGGGGCTTAAAAGCTCTCACCTTGCAAAATGCTTGCCGGACACTACTGTATATTACATCAGGAGCAAAGCCGAGCCTTCACTCATAGGTCGGTGTCCAAGCGGGATATTGTGAGCCAGAAATTAAGAATTAAGAGGTAAGGCGGGTGTTCCGCCCGCCATCTATGGTGGGCGGAGCCCACCCTGCATTTATCTCAGCGAGGACTGAGACAGGCCAGGAAGTGATGAGAGGAGGAGAGCAACCATGAGTAAATACATGCACATCGCAGTCACGGTCAACCCATTTAGTCAAGGGGAGTTGGAAAAGAGCTTTCCCAAGCTGGCGCGCCACCTGGGCTACCTGGATGCGGCCCTGGTGCAGAGCAATCCTTCCCTCTACGGCCTGGTGAGCCGCCTGGATAAGCTGCTCTATGCCTTTGACGGCACTGAACTGAGGGAGGTGCTCCTGCGGCACCGGGGGAAGCTTCTGGACCTGCACAAGAGTATTGAGGGCCACCTGGCCAACTGGGATCTGGCCCAGGCCGACAAGCTCCTTTACAACATGGAGGATATCTTTGAGGATGTTGAAGCTGAGTTGACTTAGACTTTGTATTGAACGTTTCGATTTTTTAGTTTCGAGTTGGGAGAAATCCCTCATACCCCTCTTCATCCGCTTGCGGGAGAGCTTAAGGCCCAGGGCATGGGGTATCCCGTGGAT
>JBAQHL010000477.1:0-3054 GCA_049288295.1 Desulfobaccales bacterium | reverse complement strand
GGAGCACAGGCATCTTGCCTGTGAGACAATGGCTGACAGCCTGTGATCCCAGTTCATTCTTACCCTCATATGACCAAAACGGCCCCCCCCATCGTCACCATCGGTTTTTCTTCACACCGCCTCGAAGTGCTGGAGCCGGTTCAGGAGGAAATGAGCCGCCACGAAGCCATAGTCCTGGAGGAACCTTCGGAGGTGGATTTTCCAAAATTTTTAGAGGGAAACCTGTCAGTAACAGAATATCTGGCCGACAAGGACGTGGAATTTCCGGATTTCAGCATCCGGGAGTTGGAACTGGTCAAGGGACTACATGGGCAGAAGAAGGCGATTTTTCAGGTTGAACCTTACCAGGAACGGCTTATCCAGATTCACGAACTCTTGGCTGCCGGCCACACCCGGGCCGAAGTGGAAAACCGGCCGGAATATAAAGAAATTTACGCGGCCGAAAGTGAGGCCACCCGGACTCTGCTGGACTTTTACTCTGCGGCCCACACCGCCCCCTTTCCCAGGGTGGTGGAGACCGTGATGCAGTTTGCCCGGGCCGACGCCGGCCGCTTCCGCCTCCGGGATGATCTCCGGGCTGCGGCTTTAGCGCCCCTGGCCCTAAAATACCCCAGCCTCTATGTGGAGGCGGGCTATATCCATCTGTATTTGCTCAAGGCTCTGTCCAGGCTCCTCTCCGGAAGGGTGCGCCTCAAGCCGAAATTTGTCCTGGCCTCCCGTTCTCTCCCCATGATTGGCAGGCCAAGACCTCTGGGGCCTGGGGATTTCCTGACTCTCATCCATATTTTTACCAGTCCCCTGTCCCCGGAGAAAGAAAACCTGCTGGCCGCCCAGAGCCTGATTTATATCCAGCTGTTGCAAAAAAGGGAGCTGGCCCCGGGAGTTGACCCTGCGCCCCACCTTACTGATGAAACCAAGGCCTACCGGCTGACCAGGGACCTTTCCTTTGAGGACTGCGCTCTCCTTTATCCCCAGGTGCGCAAAGCCTCCCCGGAGAAGGCAGTGGCCGTGGTGACGGGTTATCTAAGGGCAGCGGGAAGGGCAGGGGGCTGAGAATGTTTTGAGTTTTGAGTTTCGAGTTGTGAGATATTCCTCATACCACAGTGCCTATGCTCCCGGAGAGACGTGGGAGGGTGAGGTAGGACGGGCTTCCAGCCCGTCCAGGCACGGGCAGGATGCCAGTCCTACCGACATAAACAAAAACTAATAACTGTAGGGCGGGAAAGCGCAGCGCATCCCGCCTTGGGGATTCTGGTGGCACAGGTGGTGAGGAACCTGTGTTCCTGGTCTTTCATGGTTATGGTTTTGAGAGTGCCAAAGGCTCATAAGTGACTGGCATGAAACATGTCGGCTAAATCTGCCCTAACTCACACAGCCAGGTACCAGGCACAAATTACAAACCCCGCACCAGGCGAAAGCCTTCGTGGCCGTAGCGATAACTAGGGGTCAGGCGGTGGCGGTACGCCGAGCGCAGATCACCGGCTTCGCTGTCCCAGGAACCGCCGCGCAGCACCCGGTAATCTCCCGCCTGCGGCCCCTGGGGGTCGGTGGCGGGTTCGGGGGTGTAGTCGCCATACCAGTCCCGGCACCATTCGTAGACGTTGCCGTGCATGTCGTAGAGGCCCCAGGCATTGGGCTTGAGCCGGCCCACCGGGTGTGTGCTCCTCTCGGAGTTGTGGGCATACCAGGCATGGCGCCGAAGTTCAGCCTCACCGTCGCCGAAGCAGTAACTCCCGGTGCCGCCGGCCCGGCAGGCATATTCCCACTCTGCTTCGGTGGGGAGGCGGTAGGGCGTCGTCTTTTCCAAGTCATTGAGTTTCTTAATAAACTCCTGAATGTCCTCCCAGGAGACATTTTCCACCGGGCAGTCATCGCCGCCTTCCTGAAAAAGGGCGGGATTGTGGCCCATCACCTGACGCCACTGTCCCTGGGTCACCGGCGTGGTTTGCAGGAAGAAAGCTTGACTGAGGGTAACCTGGTGCTGGGGGCCTTCGTCGTCATCCCCCCCCTGGTCAGGGGCGCTCCCCATCAGGAACGTTCCGGCGGGGACGAGGACAAAACGCATCCCCAGACTGTTGGTGCACTCCTGCGCCCCCTGCGGTTCGATCCTTTTCTGCTCCCGGCTCTCCGGGGAAGGCATGGGTCTGGCTGGATCGGGCTGGCCCAGGACGCTGCGGATACTTCTTACCAGGCTCTGAAAGGCGAAGGCGCTGGTGGCTCCATCCCAGGCCGACAGGTTGACCGCCTGCTTGGCGCGAAATTCCAGGGGCGGCTGCACCCGGTCAATGAGAACCTGAAAAATGGGGACCCTGCAGCGAATGCCTTCGTGGACCTCATCCAGCACCCATTTCCGCTTGACGGATTTGGCTGACCAGACCACCACCAGACCCTGGGCGGCAGCCAGTTCTTCTTCCAGCACCTCCTGCCAGGTTTTCCCCCTGGGAACATCGCGGTCCCAAAAAACCGACCAACCCACCTGGGTGAGGGATTCCGCCAGAACCCTCACCTGCTCCTGGTCCTCGCTGGCGTAACTCAAAAAAATGTCGCTCATTGCCCCCTCTATGATAGTAAAATGAGAAATTAGAATCCTGAGACGGTAATTAACCACACCAGAGTTATAGCTGTCGAAAAATAAATCTTATTCCTGCATGTTTTGCAAACCTAAAATGGCGCCATGCCGCCGAAAAACGGGCCGCCGTCACGGCTGGCAGTTCAGGTGTTGGCGTTACAAAATGCAACACCCTTAGGGTTTCTCACATTTCAATTATCTCATAAATGAGACCTTGCGGATCAGAATGTGAATAACTAAAATGGAACAATAGATCTAAAAATAACCATGGGGTTCAAATGGATAAACAACAAACCTGCAAGCGTTGCTCCATAGCCCGGGTGAACACTCTGTGCACCCTCTATGAGGAAGCGCATAAGGAAAATGACTCCGCCTCTTATAACAACCTGAAAGCCCTGGTGAAAATAGCCCAAGGCCGGGGTTTTGGCGACGGCTATAAAATCCTTATCCCCGGTCTGGGAAAAAGCCAGATCAGGACGGTGGCC
>JBAQHL010000476.1:0-1983 GCA_049288295.1 Desulfobaccales bacterium | reverse complement strand
CTCAAGGGACGTTCCGTGGACAAGCCGGTGCTCCTTTTGGTGTCCGGCCCGGACATGGTTTCCCAGGTGGCCCTGGACATTCCGGCGCCAGCCGGCAAACTCATGGCGAGGTTCTGGCCCGGCCCCTTGACCCTGATTTTCCCGGCCCGGCCCGGCCTGCCCCTGGGCCTGACCGGCGGCGCCGGCGGGGGCGTGGGTGTGCGGCAACCCCGCCAAGCGGTTACCTGCCGCCTCATTGCGGCCCTGGGGTTTCCGGTGACCGGCACCAGCGCCAACCGCACCGGAAAATCGGCTTTTACCAGGGCCGAGGAGGTGGTAAGGGATTTCGGTAATGAGGTGGCCCTGGTCCTGGATGACGGTCCCTGTCCCGGGGGGCTGCCCTCCACCATCGTGGATGTGGCTGTAAGCCCTCCCCGGCTTATCCGGGCCGGGGCGGTGGCGGTTTCAGATATTTCCAGCATTATCCCGGACCTTGTGGTGGAAAGGTGAGGCATGGCTAAGAAACCGGTGGTATTGGCCCTTGATCTGGGCGGCACCAATGTGCGCTGGGCCCTGGTGGACCGGCAGGGAGACATCCTGGGGAAGCGGGAGAAGGCCACGGCCTCCATGCCCGACCAGGAAGCCCTCATCAGCGGACTGGCCGAGATAATGTTGGCCTCGGCGGAGGAAGCCAGGGCGAGTGGGGCCGAGGTCCAGGCCGCGGGCTTTGGGGTGCCGGGCAGGATTTTGCCCGAGGAGGGCCTGGTGGCCTTTTCCCCCAATGTGCCGGCCCTCAATGCCTGTCCTCTCGTGCCCCGCCTTACCCCTTTGGTGCCCTGGCCTGTAACCCTGGAAAATGACGCCAACCTGTTCGCCCTGGGGGAACATTGGATGGGCGCCGGCAAAGGCCACGATCAGATGCTGGGGATAACCCTGGGGACCGGGGTGGGGGGCGGCCTCATCTTAAACGGCGCCCTCTGGCAGGGCACCTCCGGGACCTCAGGGGAGGTGGGGCACTTCACCATCGAACCGGAAGGGGAAAAATGCAACTGCGGCAACCGGGGGTGCCTGGAAACCTTTGCTTCCGCCACCTGGACCAAGGTTTGGGTCAAAAAGGAATTGGCCAAAGGGGCCTCTTCCTGGCTCCGGGAATTGTGGGAGACAGACCCTGAGGCCATCGTGGGGGAGACCCTGGTGGTGGCCGCCAGGATGTTGGACCCCCTGGCCCTCAAGGCTTTTGAGAGGGTAGGGAAGAGTCTGGCCATTGCCATTGCCGACGTGGTGCATCTTTTAGGCCTGTCCCGGGTGGTTATCGGCGGCCGCTTCGCCCGGGCCTGGAAACATTTCATTCGTCCCCTGGAGGAGGAGCTTTTTCGGCGCCTCACCTTGTTCCCCCCTGAAGGAGTGTCGGTGGTCAAGGCCATGCTTGACGATGACGCCGGCATATTGGGCGCGGCCCGGCAGGCCTGGGGTCTTCTGGAGGGGAAAAAGTGAGCCTGAAGATTGGTGGGCAAAAGCAGTATCTAAACTTTTTTTCGATTATGCCTTTTACTCCGTGAAGAGATCTAATCGACGTTTAGAGGGTGAGGGGGCTAAGGGCCAGAGCCCCTACACCCTGCCCCAATCTCATCCTGGGGCCGGTAGCACGGGCATCCTGCCCGTGCCTGGACGGGCTGGAAGCCCGTCCTACCGTGCTCAAGGATTGGGGAGATAGAAAAGGCAAGGAAGACGCCCCTTCCTCCACCTGAGAAAAATCTTCCCTTCACGGAGCAAAGGGAATAATCGGAAATTTTTTAAGGAGATCATTTTGGGACAAGTATCCGTAAAAGTCAGCATGCCGGTGACGGCGGCAAAGGTGTGGCAGACCCTGCGGGAGTTCGGCGGCGTTAACCAGTGGATTTCCGGGATCACCGGCCTTTCTCTGAAGGGTTCGGGGGTGGGCGCGGTGCGCACCCTCACTTTCAAAGACGGCTCCCGGTCAACCGAGCGCCTGGAAAGTTTGAA
>JBAQHL010000475.1:0-7277 GCA_049288295.1 Desulfobaccales bacterium | reverse complement strand
CGTTCCCAAGCTCCTGCTTGGGAACGGGGGCTTTTACCCGAATTCCGGGAAAATCACCAGGTTGTCCCGGTGGATGACTTCGTCCGCGTCGGTGTGGCCTAAAGATTGGGCGATCTCCTGGGTCTGTTTGCCCTTGATGCGGTTAATGTCCCGGGAGGAATAATTGCTCAGGCCCACGGCAAAGGTCTGGCCTTCCGGGTCCATGAGGCTCACCGGCGCGCCCTTGCGGAAGCCCCCGAAAACCTCGAGAATGCCGGCCGGGAGCAGGCTTTTACCCATGCGCACCAGGGCTTCCCGGGCCCCGATGTCCACCAGGATGGCCCCCTTGGGAGCCACATTGTAGGCCAGCCAGTATTGACGGCTGGAGAGTTTTTGGGCCTGGGGCAGGAAAAAGGTGCCCACTTCGGCGCCGCCGAAAATCTCCCCCAGAACCCCGGGACGCTGGCCGTTGGCGATGAGGCTGGGAACCCCAGCCGCAGCCGCCTTCTTTACCGCCTGGAGCTTGCTGACCATGCCCCCGGTGCCCAGCTCATTGGGACGCTGGCCCGCGGCGGTGGCCAACCGGGGGTCGGTGGTCTCGAGAAAGGTCAACAGGGGCGCGTCCGGGTCCTCTCGGGGGTCCCGGGCATAGAGGCCCTCGGTGTTGGTGAGCAAAATCAGTAAATCCGCCTCCACCAGGTTGGAGATGAGCGCGGCCAGGTGGTCGTTGTCCCCGAATTTGAGTTCGTCGGTGGCCACCGTGTCGTTTTCGTTGATAATGGGGATGACTCCCCATTGCAGCAGGGTGGAAAGGGTGTTTTTGGCGTTGACGAAACGCTCCCGGGCCGCCAGATCGTCGTGGCTGAGGAGAATCTGCGCCACCTTGAGATCATGGGCGGCAAAGGCCTCTTCATAGGTCTGGATAAGGGTGCTCTGTCCCACTGCGGCCACGGCCTGGACCTGGGGCATGCTGGCCGGGCGCAGGCAAATGCCCAGCTTTCTGAGCCCCGCCGCCACTGCGCCTGAAGACACCATGACAAACTGGTGCTCGGTTTGGCGCAACGCGGCGATTTCCCCCACCAGGCGCTGGATGAGGGGCAGGTTCAAGCCGTCGGCGGCGGTGAGGACTGAGCTTCCCAGCTTCAGCACCACCCGCCGGGCTTTTTCTAGATAGTGGTGACGAGAACTACCGGCGTGCACGTGTCATTACCCGAATTGTGCAAAGATGTGAAGATATTATACCGGATAATGCAGGTGTCGGGGGGATTAAATTTTCCCTAAAACAAAGTTACGAAATGCCTGAATGGCCTCAGGGGCCGGGAGGGAGATCGGCGTCCTCCAGGTGGCGGGCCACAACTTCGGCCAGGACCCGCCGCAGCTCGGGGAGCCCCTCCCCGGTGTGGGCCGAGATGACCAGGGGTTCTTCTCCGGCCTGCCGGTAGGCGGCAACTACCTGGTCCAGAGGGTAATCCGGGGGCAGAAGGTCCTTTTTGTTCAGAACCACCCAGCGGGGTCTGGTGAGCAGCTCGGGGTCAAAGGCCTCCATTTCCCGCTCCAAACTTTTAAGCGGAGATAGAGGGTTTTTCGGGTCCACCTGGGTCAGGTCCAGGAGCACCAGGAGGAGGCGGGTGCGCCGCAAATGACGCAGAAACCGGTGCCCCAGACCTTTGCCCTTGTGGGCGTCGGCGATCAACCCGGGGATTTCCGCCACCACCAGGGGCTCCCGGTCTTCCAGATAGACCACCCCCAACTGGGGGCTGAGCGTGGTGAAAGGAAAGTCACCCACCCGGGCCTGGGACGCGGTGAGGGCTCGCAACAGGGTGGTTTTGCCGGCATTGGGCGCGCCCATAAAACCCACGTCGGCCAGGATCTGCAATTCCAGGCGCAGGCGCCGGCTCCCCCCTGGCTCCCCAGGCTGGGAAAACCGGGGAGAGCGCATTCGGGACGAGGTGAAATGGGCGTTGCCTTTGCCGCCCCGCCCCCCGTTGGCTGCTACCAGGCGCTCTCCAGGAGTCATGAGCTCGGCCAGGAGCTTACCGGACTCCTGGTCATACACCAGGGTGCCCAGGGGAACGCGGACAATTAAGGCTGGGCCGCTTTTGCCCATGCGGTCCTGACCATGCCCGGCCTGGCCGTTATCGGCCTGGAACAAACGCAGCCGCTTAAAATACGCCAGGGTGCGTTCGTGGGAAGAGGCTTCCAGGATGACGTCCCCGCCCGCGCCGCCGTTGCCGCCGTCGGGGCGGCCCCGGGGCTGGAAGCGGGCCCGGCGGAAGCTTACGCTGCCTGCGCCGCCGGCTCCGCCCTGGACGGTGATCTCCGCCTCATCGGGGAAGGATTTCAAGCGATGGGATAAACACTGACCCTTTTGCGGTCTTTGCCGAAAGCCTCATAGGCCACCACGCCGTCAATCTTGGCGAACAAGGTGAAGTCTCGGCCCAAGCCCACATTGAGCCCTGGGTGAATGCGGGTGCCCACCTGGCGGACCAGGATATTGCCGGCCTTAACCGTTTGGCCGGCGTAGCGTTTGACGCCCCGGCGCTTTCCGGCGCTATCCCTGCCGTTGCGGGAACTCCCGCCTGCTTTTTTGTGTGCCACGGTAATGTCTCCCGTTCACGTGTGACTTAATAGGGCAAGTCTTTCTGCCCTTTTTCAGCCTCACACCTGAATATCTTTAATCTCGAGGGCGGTGTAAAGTTGGCGGTGGCCCTGTTTGCGCCGGTACTTTTTCCGGCGCTTTTTCTTGAAGACAATGATCTTCTTGCCTTTGCCCTGCCGCACAATCTCACTCAAAACCCGGGCCCCGGCCACCAGGGGTTGTCCCACCTGGATGGCGTCGCCGTCGGCGACCAGGAGCACCTGTTCGATGAGCACTTCCTCGCCCCGCTCTCCGGGGAGGCGCTCCACCCGGAGAATGTCTCCCGGCGCGACCCGGTATTGCTTACCGCCAGTCTGAATAATGGCGAACAAGGTAACCTCCAGAAAAAATCTAACCAAAAAATATTACAATTTTTAAAATTTTTGTCAAGATCCTTTTGATAACCGCCTTATAAATCACCGTGTCTCCAGGTCTAAAACAAAAGGACAGTTGGGTGTCCGTCCTCTCCTTTTTCCGTTATAATTGCTGGAAAATGAATGGCTTGAAGCAAGGAGTCTCAGATTGGAAACCGCCAAGTCCATTTTTTATTTTATTGTTGCCGGCCTGTGCGAAATAGGCGGCGGCTACCTGGTCTGGCTGTGGCTGCGGGAAGGTCACAAATTTTGGGTTGCCCTCTTGGGGGCCGCAGTCCTTATCATGTATGGCGTGGTGCCCACCTTCCAGCCTGCCCACTTCGGCCGGGTCTATGCCGCTTATGGCGGTGTTTTCATCGTCCTCTCCATTCTCTGGGGCTGGCAGGTAGACAAGATTGCGCCGGATAAGTTTGATCTCATGGGCGGGGCCCTCGCTCTGGCCGGCGTTTTCGTGATTATGTACTGGCCTCGAGGTTAAGCCTTCGGCCAAATCCAGATTTTCCCTGGCCGATCCTCTTTGGCCGCGGCAATTCGGATTGTTGACAGGGCCTGCGGGGCGGATTAAGATGCATCTGACCAGATAAAAATTCTACCAAATTCAAGAATTTTGAGCTCGCCTGACAGACATGATGCCGCCAGCCAAAGATAAAGCCGTGGGCTATGTCGTCATCCACGGTCATTTTTACCAGCCCCCCCGGGAAAATCCCTGGATTGAGAGGATCGAAGAAGAGGTCTGCGCCCGCCCTTTTCATGACTGGAATGCCAGGATAACCGCAGAGTGCTACACCCCCAACAGCTGCGCCCGGATTTATGACGGCGACCGCCGTATCCTTGATATCGTTAATAATTATGAAAAATTGAGCTTCAACTTCGGGCCCACTTTGCTGGCCTGGCTCGAGGTGCGTGCGCCTCACACTTACCAGCGGCTCCTGGCCGCGGACCGCCTGAGTTTGGCCCGCCTCGGGCACGGCAATGCCATCGCCCAGGTTTATAACCACATCATCCTCCCCCTGGCCAACGCCCGGGACCGGGAAACCGAGGTGATTTGGGGTCTCAAGGATTTTCAGTATCGCTTTGGCCGGGAAGCCGAGGCCATGTGGCTGCCGGAAACCGCGGTGGATTATCCCACCCTGGCCACCCTGGCGGCCCACGGCATGAAGTATGTCATTCTGTCCCCCTACCAGGCCCGCAGGGTGCGTCCCCTGGAGAGCGGCGCCTGGGAAAACGTCCAGGCCCGGACCCTGGACACCACCCAGGCCTACCGCTGCTTTTTGCCCACCGAGTCCGGCGCCCCGGGTGACAGCAAGCACATTGACGTATTCTTTTACGATGGCGCCGTGGCCTCGGACATGAGCTTCGGGGAACTCCTGAAAGACAGCAAAAATATCGTGGGCCGCCTCGAGGCCGGCTTCCGCCCTGACCTGCCCCGGCCTCAGCTCCTCAACGTGGCCACTGACGGGGAAAACTACGGCCATCATCACATGTGGGGGGAATTGGCCCTGGCCTATGCCCTGGAAAAGGTTTTCCCCCAGCGGGATTTTATTTTGACGAACTACGCCGCTTTTCTGGAAGCGGCGCCGCCCCGCCTGCGGGTGGAATTGGAACTTGGCCCCAAAAAAGAAGGCAGCGCCTGGAGTTGCGCCCATGGGCTGGGCCGCTGGAAAGAGGACTGCGGCTGTTCCACCGGCGGGCCCCTCACCTGGAACCAGCGCTGGCGGACCCCTCTTAGGGAAGCCTTTAATTTTTTGAATGACCGTCTGGCCCAGATATATGAGGAGGAAGGCGCTAAATACCTCAAAGACCCCTGGGCGGCGCGCAACGATTATATTGAGGTCATCCTGGACCGCCGGGATGAGACCATTGAGCGGTTTTTTTCCCACCACGGGGTCATGAATCTGTCTCCCCAGACCTGGTTTCAGCCGCTGCGTTTGCTGGAGATGCAGCGCCATTCCCTTTTGATGTTCACCAGTTGCGGCTGGTTCTTTACCGATCTTTCCGGACTGGAAACCATCCAGGTCATGAAATACGCGGCCAGAGCCCTGCAACTTGGCAACTATCTTGCCCGGGAGCCCCTGGAAGAACCCTTTCTCAAGATCCTGGAACAGGCCCGGAGCAACATCCCTGAAGAGGGCAACGGCCGGGATATTTTCCTGCGCCGGGTCAAGCCGGCGGTGGTGGACTTTCCCAAGGTGGCCAACCAATGGGCCATCTCCTGGCTCAAAGGCCGGGAACGTCAGTGCCCCCATCATGTTTACCATTTTCGGGTGAAGCCCCTGGCTAACGAAGTCCATACCCAGGGCACCCTGGACCTGGCCATCGGCCGCCTGCAGGTAATTTCCGGCGTCACCTGGCGGGAAGAGATACTGAGCTTTTTCACTGTTCATTTAGGAAGTTACCTCTACCGCACCCAGATAGTCCAGAATCAGACCACAGAAGAATTCCTGGCTCTGAACCAGGAATTATTCCATGTCCTTAATCAAACTCCGGAAAATCTTATCCCCTTTTTGGCCGGCCGTTTGGGGGAACGCTATTACACGGTGCATGATATTTTCCAGGAAGAAAAGGAGCAGATTTTTCAGGACCTGTTAGCGGAAAACCGGGAAGATGCCCTGGTGGATCTGGCCCACCATTTTGCCAATGCGACCCCTGTTTTGAAGGCCATGGCCACCGAAGGCCTGCCCCTTCCCCGTCTCTATGAGGCTCTTGGTGAGATCACCTTGAACCGCCGCCTCGTCACCATCCTGCGCAGCCTGGAACCCCAGCCTGAATTCTTGTCCGCCTCGGAGGAGATGGAGGATTTGCTTCAGGAAGCAGTCCTTTTCAAGTTCAAGCTGGAGTCCCACGAAAGCGCGCAAATCCTGCGCCGGACTTTGGACCATCTGTTGATGGATCTGGCCGCCGGGTTTGACCAGGTTTCTGCTGACAGCTTGATGAATTTCTTAAACCTGCAGCGGCGCATCCCCATTACCGTTGAGGTTACCGAAGCCCAGAACTTCTTTTTCGGTTTCATGGAAGAGCATTTTACCGCCTTGACGGCCCGGGCCGGTAGAGATGTGCTGGTCCGGCAACTGGCCGACACCCTGGTCAAGATTGCCGAAGCCCTGAAGTTCAGCCCTGAACCCTACAGGCGCCTTTTGGTGTGAGAAGTGGCATGCAGGGCGGGCACTGCCCGCCATTTAGGTGCGCAATGGGACTCTGCATTTGCAAAAATTTAGGGCAGCGACCTTAGGGAGCTTATAGGGCGTGCTGTGCACGCCGGAGTTGGCGGCCATGGGCCGCCCTACAAGAACTTCTCAAGGCATTTTCCGGAGTTCCCATGTCCCTAACCGCGCGGCTTTCTCAGGCGGTGGCCGAAGCCAATGAGCTCAACAACCGGCTGGTGGCGGAGCAGGCCGAGCAGGTAACCGCGGCCGCAAGGCTTCTGGCCCAGGTCCTCACCGGCGGGGGAAAAATCCTCCTGTTCGGTAACGGCGGCAGCGCTGCCGACGCCCAGCATATTGCCGCCGAGTTTGTCAACCGGTTCCAGATCGAGCGCCCGCCCTTGGCCGCCCTGGCCCTCACCACCGACACCTCCATCCTCACCAGCATTGCCAACGACTATGACTTTATAGAAGTGTTCGCCAAGCAGGTCAGGGCCCTGGGACGGCCGGGGGATGCGGCCGTGGGCCTCAGCACCAGCGGCAATTCCGGCAACGTGGTGCGAGCCTTGGAGGCGGCGCGGCAGATGGGCCTCAAAACCCTGGCCTTAAGCGGCGGCGCCGGGGGTCCCGTGGCCGCGGCCGCGGAGATGGCCATTGTGGTGCCCTCGGCCAACACCCCCCGGGTCCAGGAGGTGCACATCACCATCGGCCATGTGCTCTGCGACCTGGTGGATTTCCTGTTGTTCCCGGAAAAATTTCCCTAAGATCCGGGGAAGGGGATTTACCGGAAATTTATAGAACCAGTAATGGCAGGTGGGCTTCAAGAACTTATTTTTAATTAAATAGAGCCTCTTGCAAAATACATTTACTGGCGGGAGATTTTATCTGGTTGCTAAGTTAAGTCTTGGTGGCACAGGCTTTCCAGCCTGTGCAAGAACAGGCAAGCTGCCTGTTCTCCCGGTCAAAAGGAATTTAAGGGGAGCCGGGGGTAAGTTGGGTTTTAAACCCGCCCCTGCATCCCTGGCCACCCCAAAATCCTTTCCAGCCGCTCTCCAAAAGGAAAGGCGGAGAAACCTATGACCCCCATCGACCCCCTTTCACTGGAAGGCCTGACCACCTATAGTTTGAAAGACCGCTCCTCCAGGG
>JBAQHL010000474.1:0-2293 GCA_049288295.1 Desulfobaccales bacterium | reverse complement strand
AGGGGGAATGGTTTATGATTTTCATCAGACGTTTGGCGCCGATGGCGCTCCTGTCCCTGGCTTTTTTAACCGTCCTGATTGCCGGAGGGCATCTCCTGGCCGCCACGGGCGAGCGTCCCGCCATTGTACTGACAGCCTTCGGCACCAGCACCGCCGCGGCGGATACGTATAAGAACATAGAAAAACTGGTCAAAGACCGCTTCCCTGGATACGACGTCCGCTGGGCCTTCACTTCCAAAAAAATCCGGGAAAAGCTCCGCCAGGAAAGCGGCCAGGACCTGAAAAATCTTTCTCAGACGCTGGGCGACCTGAAAGCTGCGGGGGTCAAGCGGGTGGCGGTGCAATCTCTCCACGTGGTGCCGGGCGAAGAATGGAAAGAAATGGTGAAGGAGAGCCGCCAGGTTCCCGGCCTGAAAGTGGCCCTGGGAAAGCCGCTCTTGAGTACCGAGGCAGATCAGCGCCGGGTGCTGGATGCCTTGGCCAAGACCTTTCCCGGCGATCTGCAGAAAAATGCCGTGGTTTTGGTGGGGCACGGCAGCCCCGATCCTGCCGGGGAAGCCACCTATAAATCCTTTGGAGGGTTAGTGCGCGCCCGCTTTCCCAAGAAAAATGTGTTCCTGGGAGTCATTGAGGGGAAACCCTCGGGGAAGGCGGCCCTGGACGCAGTCAAATGTTCCCCGGCCGCCGCCGTGCAGTTCGTGCCTCTCCTGGTGGTGGCGGGCGACCACATGATGAATGATATTATGGGAGATGAGCCGGACAGTTGGAAATCCCAACTGCTGGCCCACCGGCAGTACCAGATTGAGAGCTCCAAAGGCCTCGGCTACCAGGATGCAGTGGTGGCAGTGTTTCTGAACCACCTTGAGAATGCCCTGAAAAAAGTATCCCCATGAAGCTCCTGCACAATCTTGCGGCCGGGTCAGCGCCCCTGGATGTAAGCCAGGCCCAGGCTCGACGCCGGGCCGGAACCAGACGTTTCGCCTGCCTGCTTGCCGTCCTGGGCATTGGGCTTCTCGTCTCCGTAGTCCTGGCTACCGGCATCGGCCGCATGGACCTTGCCTGGGAAAAAGTTGGGGCCGTGATCCTGGGCAAGCTCGGCCTGACCACACCTGTGGCGGACCGCACCACCGAGGTGGTGGTGTGGAGCATCCGCTTTTCCCGGGTGGTCCTGTCGGCCCTGGTGGGGGTGGCGTTGGCGGTGGCGGGGGTGGTTTTTCAGGGACTGCTCCTCAATCCTTTGGCTGACCCCTTCACCATCGGGGTCTCCACCGGCGCCGCCTTCGGGGTGGCCTTACTGGTGATGTTGGGCGCCGCAGGCAGCTTCTACGGCCTAAGCCCCCTGCCCCTTGGAGCCCTGGCCGGGGCCCTGGTTGCGCTCGGGGCAGTGATCGCCCTTTCCCGGGAAGGGGGGCGCATCCGCAAAGAATCCCTGGTCCTGGCCGGCATCGTGGTCAGCACCTTTCTTGCCGCGCTCATCAGCCTGATCAAGAGTCTGGACGAAGAATCCCTGTCCACCATTGTTTTCTGGATCATGGGGAGCTTTTCGGGCCGGGGCTGGGTGCATGTGGGTTTTTTCCTTCCTTATGCCGCGCTGGGTTTGCTGCTCATTGCCAGGCACAGCCGGGAACTGGACATCCTGGCTTTGGGTGAGGAATCTTCCCATTATTTAGGGGTGGCGGTATCTCGGGTCCGCCTGGAATTGCTGCTGGGCGCCTCATTGCTCACAGCCGGGGCGGTGTCGGTTTCCGGGGTTATCGGTTTCGTGGGCCTGGTGGTGCCGCACCTCATGCGCATGCTGGCAGGTCCCTCTCATGGCCGCTTGTTGATCTTATCCGCCCTGTGCGGCTCCCTGACGCTCCTCTGGGCCGACGTCGCCGCCCGGGTGATCCTGCCCAGCGGCCAGGAATTGCCTGTCGGCGTGGTCACGGCGCTTTTGGGCGGCCCCTTTTTCTTTTACCTGTTGAAATCCCGCCGCTCCCGGGGGATCTGGTGATTAAGGCGGCTTCTTTGGACCTGGGCTATGGGGACCGGGTTATCCTGGAGGACTTGAACTTCGAGATCCAAAGGGGTGAGTTTGTGGGTTTTCTGGGGCCCAACGGCAGCGGCAAATCCACGCTGCTCCACGCCTTGTGCGGCCTTTTACCCCCTCTGCGCGGGTCTGTATTGATGGACAAGGTTCTTTTGCAGGATATCCCCAGCCGGCGGCGAGCCCGGCGTCTGGCCGTGGTGCCCCAATCCACCGAGGTGCGCTTTCCCTTTTCCTGCTTTGAACTGGTGCTCATGGGCAGGTACC
>JBAQHL010000473.1:0-3635 GCA_049288295.1 Desulfobaccales bacterium | reverse complement strand
GCAAGGTGAGACCTTTTAAGCCCCCTCCCCACGGTGGGAGGGGGTTGGGGGAGGGGGGATCTTTGAGCAACCTCTCTATTTTACAAAGAAAAAAGCCACCCCCACCCCAGCCCTCCCCCATCAAGGGGGAGGGAGTTTCAGGGTCAGAGGCTCCTTTCCCAGAAATAAGACCCGCCTATGACCAGATCACTCCCCTAATGAAGGAAACCCCTGGTAGCACAGGCGTCCCGCCTGTGCTGGCGCAAGGCTGGAGCCTTGCGGCTCCATTTTCTCTTTCAGATAAACGATACTTGCAAAAACCCTACCGGACACCACTGGGGCCTCACCTTGATTACACATCGGAGAAACCCTAACAAGTGTTCAAGTTTTTTTGTCAAACTGTCGAGAAAAGACACAAAAGCACTTATTGGTGTGAGGGATTCAGGCGCCGGAAGCTCTGATCCCATTTTGCGACCTCTTTCCCAGGAACTGATATGGATAAACCCTCTGACAAACTGAGCCGCTTTCTGAGGGAGCGCCGCCGCCCCGGCCCGCCCCGGCGGGTCTTTTTCCTGCGGCAAAACTTCTTCCTGGAGGAGGAGTGTGTCCGGGCCTTCCAGACTTGCGGCTTCACGGTGCGGGAGTTTCAGGTGGGGGAGAGTTGGGACGGCGGCCTGGCCTCCCGGCTCCTCACAGATCTCGTGGAATTTCAGCCGGATTTCCTGTTCTGCATCAATCACATCGGTTTTGACAAAACCGGCTGGCTGACCACGTTTTTACAGGACTCCCACCTGCCGGCCGCCACCTGGTACGTGGACAACCCGGATTTCATCATCAAGGCCTATCCGGAAAATGTGTCGGATTGGGTGGCGATTTTTGTCTGGGATAAGCATTATATGGCAGGCCTTAAGGAGTTGGGTTTCCCCTGGGTCACCTATCTGCCTCTGGCCGCAGACACCCGCTTGTTCCGGCCGTATCGCCATCCCCCCCTGGGCCAATTCGGCCGCCACGGCGCGGCCTTTGTGGGCAGCACCTGGACTGCGCGAGTCGACCAGCAGCTTGCCCGTTATGCCGGTCAGCGCGCCACTCTTGCCTATCTTGAGGCCGCGGCCCAGAACTTTCAGTGGGGCGAGCACTATCTGGTCCGGATGGATTTGGCGGACGTTTTTCCAGGATTTGCCGACTTGCCGGTGGGCGAGCAGGTAGACCTGGAGGCCGCGGTGCTGTGGCTGGCCTGCCAGCAGGACCGCTTATCCCGGGTGGGCGCCCTCTGTCAGGCCGGCCTCAAGGTGTTCGGTGATGCGGTCTGGGCCGATTTTCTCCCCGATCCCGGGGCCTACGGCGGCTCCATCAATTATCACCGGGAGTTGCCGGCCTTTTATCAATGCGTGGAGGTGAACCTGAACCTCACCAGCCTGCAAATGAAAAACGGGCTGAACCAGCGGGTCTTTGATGTGCCGGCCGCGGGGGCTTTCCTCCTGACGGATTACAAGGAAGCCCTGTGGGAACTCTTTCTCCCCGAGGAAGTGGTGACCTTCAGCACCATGGAAGAAGCTCAAGACAAGCTGGCCTATTACCAGAAATACCCGGGCACCCGCCAGCAGATAGCCACCCGGGCCCGGGAGCGCATCCTGAGCCGGCACACCTACGGGCACCGGGTGCAGGTCATTGAACGGCAATTGACGGAGACCTTTTTTCTATGAGCAGGCAGGAACAAGCAAAGAGAGAGCAGCTTGCCAAGGGGCGTTGACATGCCGGGAAAATGATGGCATAAGACGGAAAAAGGCTTGCTTGGGGGAGGACAACAAATGCAGCAAACTTGGGCCTGGAAGTTAGGGGGCATTTTTCTCATGGTGTTCCTGCTGGGCGGCTGCCTCATGGCCGTGGGTAGCGCCATCGGGGTTACCGCTTACAAGTGGGCCGAAGGCACCATGGAAAATGATTTTCCCCGGAAAATGGAACCCACCTACCGTGCCTGCCTGGATGCCGTCAAGGCCATGAAGCTGACCATTAAAAAAGAATCATACAGTCCGACGCGCAGTTCCATTCTGGCCAGCACCTCAGAGGGCACCAATGTGACCATCGAGCTTTTTGCCCGGCCCCATGACATCACCACCGTCAAGGTGCGCTTCGGGTTCATGGGTGACAAGGACCAGTCCTCGTATTTTTTGCGGACGGTCACCAAGAATTTGGGGCTGTGAGGAGTTGGATTCAGGGCAGGGATACGTTCAAAGAAAGGAACAGGCCGGGAGATGAGCTTCCGGCCTGTCATTTTGCGGGATTACAGGAAAACTTTATAGTTGACCCTCAGCACCCTGGCCAAGCGCCTGGCCATCTCCTTGCCGATGGGCCTCTTGCCGTGAATCTCAAGAAAAAGGCGGGCACGGGGGCCCGCCCTACCGAACTGTTTCCTGATTAGCTGAACCAGGCAGGGTGCGTCTCACGCCCCATGGTAGGTGCGTAAGACGCACCCTACACCTTTTTTTTAACAGAAAACCGAAAACTGAAAACTGAAAACGTTATTAAAACTGCCTGAGGAACCGTAGGTCGTTGTCGAAGAACAGGCGGATGTCGTCGATGCCGTATTTGAGCATGGCTATGCGCTCCACCCCCAGGCCGAAGGCGAAGCCGGTGTATTCCTCGGGGTCGTAGCCCACGGCCTCGAAAACTGCGGGGTGGACCATGCCGGCTCCCAGGACTTCCAGCCAGCCGGTGATCTTGCAGACCCGGCAGCCCTCACCCCGGCAGATGACGCAGGCGATGTCGATTTCAGCCGAAGGCTCGGTGAAGGGAAAATAGCTGGGGCGGAAGCGCAGGCTCACGTCCGGGCCGAACATCTGGTGCACGAACTCGGTGAGCACTCCTTTCAGATCCGCGAAGGTGACGCCCCGGTCCACCAGAAGCCCCTCTACCTGATGGAACATGGGGGAGTGGGTCATGTCGGAGTCCCGGCGGTAAACCTTGCCGGGGGCGATGATGCGCACCGGGGGCCGGCGTTTTTCCATGACCCGAATCTGCATGGGGGAGGTGTGGGTGCGGAGAAGGACCTTGTCGTTGAAATAAAAGGTGTCCTGCATGTCCCGGGCCGGGTGGTCCGGGGGGATGTTCAGGGCCTCAAAGTTATACCAGTCCAGCTCTACCTCCGGCCCGGTGACGGCCTCAAAGCCCAGGTGCAGGAAAATATCGCAGATTTCATCCATGATCCGGGTCAGGGGGTGGAGGCGTCCCAGGGGGCTGCGCCGGCCGGGAAGGGTGACGTCAATGGCCGGGGCCGCAGCCCGGGCCGCAGCCTCTTTGAGCCCGGTCAGGGCTTCGGCCAGGGCGGCTTCCAAGCCCTCCTTGGCCTTATTGGCCGCAGCGCCCACCTGACGGCGGGTGTCCGGGTCCAGGTCCTTGAGGCCCCGCAGCACCTGGGTGAGGGCGCCTTTGCGCCCCAGATACTTCACCCGCAGGGCTTCCAGAACCTCGGGATCCGCAGCCTGACTCACTTCCTGCCGGGCTGACTCAACCAGTTCGGCGATTTCCTGCTCTGTCACCATGGCGTGTCTCGGTTTTTAGGGGAGGGGGCTAAGGGCCGGTGGGCCCTTACCCCCTCCCCCACGCCCCCTCCCCCAATCCCTTGAGAGGGTATTAAATGAATCGTGGAAGGCGGGGCC
>JBAQHL010000472.1:0-3628 GCA_049288295.1 Desulfobaccales bacterium | reverse complement strand
TCTCCCGGGTGTGGGCCACCACTTCGTCGGACAGAATAATCACGGGGGTGCGGTATTTCTCGGACAGGTTGAAGGCCGTAACCGTGACCTCAAAACAGTCCCGGGTGGTGGCAGGAGCCAGCACGATGATGGGGTGGTCGCCGTGGGTGCCCCAGCGGGCCTGCTGCACATCCCCCTGGGAGACGTGGGTGGGCAGCCCCGTACTGGGCCCGCCCCGCATGACATTGACGATGACGCAGGGCACCTCGGCAATGCAGGCAAAGCCCAGATTCTCCTGCATGAGGGAAAACCCCGGGCCGCTGGTGGCGGTCATGCTCTTGACCCCGGCCAGGGAAGCGCCGATGACCGCACCCATGGACGCGATTTCATCCTCCATCTGGATGAAAGTGCCCCCGAGAGCCGGCAGGCGCCAGCTCATCACCTCGCTGATCTCGGTGGCCGGCGTGATGGGATAACCCGCAAAGAAGCGGCAGCCCGCGGCCAGGGCCCCTTCCACCATGGCTTCGTTGCCCTGGAGAAGAACGGGGCGGCCGGATTGTGCAGAAGTGGTCACGTCATGTTCTCCGAATGGTTCAAGGTTTATAGCTTTAGGCTTAAGGCTTATGGCTCAAAGCTGATAGCTGATGGCCGACAGCTTAACCTAATCCGCCTCCTCTTTGGGTGTCTCTTTTAAACGCTCCCTGACGCTGATGGCAAAGTCCGGGCAGTGCAGCTCACACCAGCCGCAGCCGGTGCAGCGCTCGGGATGGGCGATCACCGGGGCGCCGGTGTCGTCCAGTTCGATGACCCCCCGAGGGCAAAAGGCCGCGCACAAACCGCATTGTTTGCACCAGGCCCGGTAGATGTCGTGCTCAAATTCCTTGTGGGGCGCCGGCTCTTCAGGGGGAGGTGTCTTCGGGGCGGGCCCGGATGCAGTTGATTTTTCAGGCTGTTTCTTGGGGCACATAACACGTTCTCTCTAAAAATGTCCTCATCCCAGGTTATCTTGAAGAATAAAGTATACGTAGACAGCATAAAGAAAAAGAAGCACAAATGCATCCGGGCTCAGGTAGCGTAAGGTTTTTTTCTAGGGGCGATAAGACATCTCCATAGCGGGAAAGCTTCGTCCCTCCATAGCCAATAACAGCTAAGCATATGAGAAATTGCAGCCACAGCCACCATCCTGCCATCATCAGCCCCGCAGGCGCTTGATAAAATTATTCAGGATATTCATGCCTTCGCCGGTCAGGATGGACTCGGGATGGAACTGCACTCCGAAAATGTTGTTCTCCCGGTGCCTGAGGCCCATAATTTCGCCCACCGAGGTTTGGGCCGATACCTGGAGGCAATCCGGCATGGTGTCCTGGCTGACGATGAGGGAGTGGTAGCGGGTGGCCTCGAAGGGGGAGGGAATCCCCTGGAAAATGTCCCGGCCGTCATGGTAAATGAGGGAGGTCTTGCCGTGCATCAGGCGAGGGGAACGCACCACGTCGCCGCCGAACGCGAACCCTATGGCCTGGTGCCCCAAACACACCCCCAGGATGGGCAGCCGGCCGGCGAAATGCCGGATGGCCTCCACCGAAATCCCGGCTTCTTTGGGGGAACAGGGCCCCGGCGAAATGACCAGATGACTCATCTGCAGATTCTCCAGACCCGCCAAGTCGATCTGATCGTTGCGGAAAACCTGCACCTTGGCTCCCAACTGCCCGAAATATTGCACCAGATTGTAAGTGAACGAGTCGTAATTATCGATCATGACCAGCATTGTTATTATCCTTCCGTTTTTGCAGGAGGGGGTGCGGAGTTTTGGGCTATAAGCTATAAGCCATAGGCCATAAGCTGTAAGCTTAAGGCCAAAACATTTCAAACAATCATTTTAAAGAGTTGTCGCCCATGAGCCCAGCCATCCTCAGTTATTCCTTGTATGCTGAGTGGTGTGAAGTATCTTTAACACAGAGATTTTTCAGCAGCCTTGGGCTATCTTAGAATGTCAGAAATAATGGGAAATTGCCTCTCCCATTAGTGTATTAGTGCTTAAACAAACAGCATTGATCTCATAGCTTAAAGCTTAAGGCTTATAGCTTAAAGCCGCAATCTACCACAATCCCTCTTCCGCCAGCTCCAAGGCCTTCATCATGGCCATGGCCTTGTTAACGGTCTCCTGGTATTCCCGGGCCGGGTCCGAATCGGCCACAATGCCGGCCCCCACCTGGAGGTAGGCCTGGCCGTCATGGACGGTGAAGCTCCGGATGGTGATGCAAAAATCCAGGTTGCCGCTGAAGCCCAGGTACCCCACCGCCCCGGCGTAAGGCCCCCGGCGGGTGGGCTCCAGTTCCTCGATGATTTGCATGGCCCGCACCTTGGGCGCGCCGGTGACCGTGCCGGCCGGGAAGGTGGAGGCCAAAAGGGTAATGCCGTCCTCTCCGGGGGCCAACTCCCCTTCCACCTGGGACACCAGGTGCATGACGTGGGAATAGCGCTCCACGGTGAAAAGCTCGGGCACCCTTACTGTGCCGATGGAAGCCACCCGGCCCACGTCGTTTCTGCCCAAATCCACCAGCATGATGTGCTCGGCCCGCTCCTTGGGGTCCGCCAAGAGGTCCGCTTCCAGGGCCTGGTCCGCTTCCGGGGTGGCCCCCCGGGGGCGGGTGCCGGCGATGGGGCGGTAGGTGATGTGGCTCCCCTCGAGGCGCACCAGGACCTCCGGGGAAGCCCCCACAAGCTGCAGGTCGCCCGTATCCAGAAAAAACATGTAGGGGGAAGGGTTGATGCAGCGCAAAGCCCGGTACAGGTCCAGGGGGTCCTGTCCCAGAGGCGTGCTGAAACATTGGGAAAGAACGACCTGAATGACATCCCCGGCAGTGATGTATTCCTTGCCTTTGCGGACAATGGCCTCAAACTCCTCCTGGGTGAGGTTGGAGGTCAGGGTCTGGCCGGCGGCTGAGGTGAGACTCTCCCTGTGGGGTACAGGCCGGCGCAACTGCTCAATAATGGCATGGATATCGTCCACAGCCTCATCGTAATGCTCCCTCAAGGTTACTTCCGGGGTCAGGTGGCACAAAACCACCACCTTGATGGTCTGGCGCAGATTGTCAAAAATGAGGAGATGGTCGGCCAGGATAAACCGGGCCTCGGGCATGGGTTTAGGCGGGGTAAGCTCCGGCAGCCGCTCAATGTAGCGCACCATGTCATACCCCAGAAAGCCCACCAGGCCGCCCCAGAACCGGGGAAGGCCCGGTGCGGCCACGGCCTGAAATTCCTGCAGCACCTGGCGTAAATGCTTAAACGGGTCCACATGAGGATATAAAGTTTCTGTCAAACCCCGGCGCTCCAGGGTCACCCGGCGGTCCCTGACCTCCAGGATCAGGGAGGGGTTGAACCCGAGAAAACTGTAGCGGCCCCATTTTTCGCCCCCTTCCACACTCTCCAAAAGATAGGAGGGACCGCGGTCCCTGAGTTTTTTGTAGGCCGACACCGGGGTTTCCAGGTCACCCAGGATCTCGCGATACACGGGCACGATATTGCCCTGGTCCGCCATCTGCTGAAACGCGCTAAAATCCGGAATTACCATTGCTGCTCCATGGATTTGTTAGATGTTGCTTTGGGGGAGGGCCAGGGGTTGGTGAACCCCTACCCTCCCCCAAGCCCC
>JBAQHL010000471.1:0-2270 GCA_049288295.1 Desulfobaccales bacterium | reverse complement strand
GAGCCGAAGGCAGATATATTCATTAGAAAATTGCATATGCGTTCTGAATCACCACCTACAGGCAATATCTTATTTAAATTATATGAGACCTTAAAAGAATTCCATTCGCACAAATGGATGTATGATGAAGAATCTTTAATCCATCACTTTAAAAAAGCAGGGTTTTTAGACGTTAAAAAATGTGATTTTCAGGATAGCCTCATTGAAGATATTGGCATAATTGAAAAGGCTGATGGTATATACGTTGAAGGCATAAAATGAAATTGCTGCAAAGGACATGGAGATTAATTTTCAAAAGGGAGATAGTTACCTCGCCAACCCACTCAACTCATGGCAAGGTGAGGAGCATCAGTCTTCCCTGGAGCTTCATGAACCGGACTGCTAAGGCTTGGAGCACAATTTGACCCAGTCCAGGGCAATGAAGCTTACCGGGGAAAGGATGTTATTTTCATAAATCCATTTAAAAGTGGTACGCCACCCCCGCATGGATGCTGAAGAGATTAAATTGTGGGGCATATCTTAGCTGATGGGTAAAGCCAAAAATGTCGAGATCATATGTGGTGGAAGGGCGGGTATAACGGTACTTAACAGAGGTTTCCACCGATAAAAACCTCCTAATCATATATCGCAGGCCTATTTCTGTTGCCAAACCGAGACTGACGGTGGACTTGAAGGATGACTCGTAATCTATGCCGGTCTCTGCTACCACAGGAAAGAAAGTATTTGTTGGCTGTATCTTAAATGTTGGCTTCATACTGGTGATGAAAAGAGCCGGTCCCACCGCCACATACGGCTGCCACTTGCCAAAAGGAACTTGTTCCGTTGGATTAAAACCGTAGCGGATAGCAAACATAAATGCCAAGGTGATGATAGAAGCGTCTTTTCTCAGCCAGAATTTATAGTTTTGGAAATAAGGATAATTAGTTAAAGGTAAATACATTCTGCGGGATCCCATGGTGTTAAAGGTGAGATCTGACTTGTCGAAGCCGTGAAAGTTGAAATCCAAGTAAACTCCTACATATTTCATCCAATCTGGGTAATCAAACCTCGGGAAGCCTTGTTTGGAAAACCAGATGCCTAATTTGGCGCCGACCATAAAGGCAGATGACACGGTCCTGGGAAATTCGAGATCGGCTTTTGCCGGTCCTCGAAATAGTGGATTGATATCCAATTCGAGGGGGTTTGGAGAAGTTACCGTAAAATTGTTGCCAAGATACCCTTCGACGTACGTTTCCGCATTGGCCGTCCCAGCCGCCAGGACCAGGAGGGTGAGGGCCGCCAATAGCATGGTTGCTTTTTTCACAGGTTCCTCCCCTTAACAATATAACTCGTTCTCATCCAAAAAGGGTATCTGGCTGAAATAATGTAATAAAGGGTATTTTCCCCATAGCGTTTTACCTCGGCAAGTGTTACTTTGTTTGAGGTAACAGGTTGATTTGATTTAGAAAGATATCTTTCCGTGGTTGGTTTATGCGCCAAAAACGGGACCCGCAACGGCACCTTTTGCATCTTCTGGCGAGGAATAAAGTAGCCCGGGAACTGGAGGCCATTTCTCTGGTCCTGGACCAAAATCCGGGTATCCTGGACCTGGTGTTTCGGGACCTGGTGAAATGCCGGCGGACGGATACCGGGCGGGGGGGCATGACGGCCGAGCAGGTGCTGCGCTGTGCCATTTTGAAGCGATACCGGGAATTGACCTACGAGGAACTGGCCTTTCATCTGGAAGACTCCATGGCCTTCCGGTCTTTTGCCCGGCTGGGCAGGGGGCAATATCCCTGCGGTTCCACGTTGCAGGATAACATCAAAGCCATTGCCGCCGAAACCTGGGAAGCCATGAACCTGGTGCTCCTGGAATATGCGGGACGACAAAAAGTGGAGAAGGGGCACACCGTGCGGATGGATTCCACCGTGGTGGAAACCCACATCCATCATCCCACCGGTTCCACCTTGTTGTTGGACGGCATCCGGGTGATCACCCGTCTGCTTCAGGCCGGCAAGGCCCTGAACCCTGCACCGTGGTACACCTTTGCGGATCATCAACGGGCGGCTAAGAAACGGGGTTTGCAGATTCAGGGCGCCCGGAAGGACCAGGTGAGACTCAAGGCGTATCGGGAGTTGTTGTCCCTGGCCGGCAAGGCGCAGGGCTATGCCCGGCAGGCCATTACTGAGCTCAAGGGGTTTATGGGGGCGGACCTGGAAGAGACCATCGCCGCTCATAAGATCCTGGACCAACTGGAGAGGGCGGTCTCGCTGCTGCAGCGGGTCCTTGC
>JBAQHL010000470.1:0-8260 GCA_049288295.1 Desulfobaccales bacterium | reverse complement strand
CCAAGGTGGGCATCATGCCGGGGCACATCCACAAGCCCGGCCCCATGGGGCTGGTGTCCCGGAGCGGCACCCTGACCTACGAAGCCGTGCACCAGTTGACTCTCCTGGGCATCGGCCAGTCCACCTGCGTGGGCATCGGCGGCGACCCCATCATCGGCACTAATTTCATCGACATGCTGAGGCTCTTCGCGGGGGACCCCCAGACCGAGGGCGTGGTGCTCATCGGGGAAATCGGCGGCACCGCCGAAGAAGAAGCGGCGGCGTTCATCAAGGCCACTTTCAAAAAACCCGTGGTGGCCTTCATTGCCGGGCAAACCGCGCCGCCGGGTAAACGCATGGGCCACGCCGGGGCCATCATCTCCGGGGGCAGCGGCAAGGCTTCTGATAAAATCGCCGCGCTGGAAGCCGCCGGCATCACCGTGGCCAAAACCATTGCCGAGTTGGGCCAGGTGGTGAAGGAACGGATGGGGTATTGAGAGTGCGGGGGGAGGGCCAGGGAGTGCGGCTCTCCGTCCTCCCCTCAAACAGCTTTCCCGCTTTGGTATGTCTGGGCTTATTTTATCATTATCGGACGTCCTGGCATGCTCTATGGGAAGGCGGGATGCGCTGCGTTTTCCCGCCCTACATTCTTCTGAAAAACGGTGGCATGGGCATCTTGCCCGTGCTCGGGAGAACAGGCATCCTGCCTGTTTTTTCACAGGCTGGAAGCCTGTGCTCCCGCTTACTGTGGAATGGCACAAGGGGACAACCAGGGTTAATGCCGATGGGATGCCGTCAAACAAGTATTTCTCACGGGTAGCCGTTCCCAGGGGCAGGCTGAAGCCTGCGGCTACATCCTGTTTACCTCTTTGACCACAACCTGCTATACAATCCATGGCCCTGTGATCCCAGGAAACCAGCCATGAAACTCCTCTTGCACATCTGCTGCGGGCCCTGCGCCATTTATCCGGTGGAGGTGCTGCGTGCCGCCGGGCATGAGGTGGAGGGGTACTTCGACAACCCCAACATCCACCCCTACCAGGAATTCCTCCGGCGGGTAAAGGCCCTGGAGGATTATGCCGCCGAGGCTGACCTGCCGGTAATCTGGAACCAGGACTACGATATCGAGGAATTTTTCCGGCTGGTGGCCTTCCGGGAGGAGGAGCGCTGCCGCTTTTGCTACCAACTGCGCCTGGGGCGGGCGGCCGGGGCTGCCAGGGCCGGGGGTTTTGAGGCCTTTACCTCCACCCTGCTGTACAGCCGCTATCAGCAGCACGAGCTCATCGATGAGGTGGCCCGGCAAGCCGCGGCAGAGGCAGGGGTGGCTTTTTGTTATGAGGATTTTCGGCTGGGCTGGGCCGAAGGAGTAGCCCGCAGCAAAGCCATGGGGCTTTACCGCCAACCCTATTGCGGTTGTATTTTCAGCGAACGGGATCGTTACAAAAAAACCAAAAAGAGCGGATCAGCGTTAGATAAGTAGTGCAGAGCACAGCGAAGAATCTAGTATTATCAATAAGTTATAGATCCTTCTCTTCGTTCAGGATGACAAGGAAAAGGGTTTTTCAACAACCTTTTAGATTGCGCCTCCACAGGCTGGAAAGCCTGTGCCACCTTTCGACTGCAACTCGTTGTCAAATCCCCCAAATCCCCTTAGAACACGTAGGACGGGAAGGCGAAGTGCATCCCGCCTGCAGTTGTGCTGGGTAGACAGATCCCCCCTCATGCGGCGGGCAGTGCCCGCCCTACATTACTGCGCTCCCCCGGCATGACATTACGGCATGCCGTGCCCAGCAGGCTGAAGCCTCACGGCTACCTGCTGTTTACCTCTTTAATCGCCCTCCTGGTATAAGTCCCCAATCATTACCGCGCATATTGCCTGGCCTTACGGAAGGCGTCTTCGGCCTCACCGGTCTTGCCCTGTGATTTCAGGAAATTTCCCAGGTGAAAGTAGCCCTCGGCAAAGGTGGGCTTGATGCTCACAGCCTTGCGCAAGGCTTCCTCGGCCTCCCGGGATTTGCCGGCCTCGGCCAGGGCTGAACCCATGAGGCTGTAGGCTTCGGCTGAATTGGGGTTCATCTGGATGGCCTTGCGGTAAGAATCGACGGCAGCAGCATATTTGCCCTCTCCTGCCAGGAGATTGCCGGATTTCATATATTCCTTGGCGGCTTCCTCGGTCTTTTGCTTCACCACATCCGAGACCTGGGCAAAGGTATGGGTTGAGGCCACCGCCACTGCCAAACACATGATAACAAGCATCAGCAAACGTCTCATGATTCTCTCCTTAGCGCAGCTTGAAGGGTCAGGCGACAGTTATCCTGCCCCGTTCATCCTGATTTTACGACAAAGGCCCCACAGAAGCCAAATACAGGGCCACTTCCTCAATACCATCCGCCCCCACCAGGCTTTCCACTTCGTCATCAAAGAAGGCCCCCACCGGGCAGCAGCCGAGATTAAGGGCCGTGGCCGCCAGCATCAGGTTCTGGCAGATGTGGCCGGCGTCCAAGAAGACATAGCGTATAGCCCGTTCGCGGTACTTCCACATGGCCCGGTTGAGGATGCCGGTCCAGATGAAATCCACCGAGGCTTCCCCCATGAAGCGTTGGCCCAGGCAGGCCTGCACCAGGACCTGGCGGCTGTCCGTCCCTTGCAGCAGTTCCAGGGAAAAATCCGGCAGGTACAGGTGCCAGATCCCAGGTTCCATGTCCTCGACTTTATGGATGGCCAGGTAGGTTTCCACCGGATACAGGGCCCCGGCAGACGGCGCGGTGCGGAGAAGATAGTTCTGGCTGACCAAGGTGACTCCCTGAGTGGCCCACACCAGCGCGGCCAGTTCCTCTTTGGTAAGATAGCGTTCCTGGTACTGGCGCAGGGAGCGGCGCTGGGCCAGGGTTTTCCAGAGGTCCACCGGGGCCGGCTCCTTGAAAGGCAGGAGGGGCACACGGACAGACGCCTCTTTGTACTCCTTGAAAAGGGGCCCTCGGGGGTAGGAGAGACGAGGTTCTCCCTCTCCTGCCCTGGTGTAGCGGGTTTCCTTGAGATACCGGCGGCCGATGGCGCCACTCATTTCTTTGCTCAAGCCGACCCCCTTTCCCGCTGGTCCTCCCGGCGCTGGCGGTTGAGATCAAAAATTATTTTCAAGCCCTTCAAGGTCAGGTAATCATCAACAAAATCAATGCAATGGGTTTCAGAGGCTATCAGGCAAGCCAGCCCGCCGGTGGCAATGACCTTGGGATTGTCCCCCAGGGCCACCTTGATGCGCTCCACTATGCCATCCACTAATCCGGCATAGCCGAAAATGATGCCGGCGTTCATGCTGCTAATGGTGTCTTTGGCAATAATGCTTTTCGGTTTGGCAAAAATTTCCACCCGGGGAAGTTTGGAGGCTTTCATAAACAGGGCCTCACAGGAAATCATCACCCCCGGGGCGATGAGACCCCCCAGATATTCCCCCTGGCGGGAAATAACGTCAAAGGTGGTGGCAGTGCCGAAATCTACCACAATTACACTGGCGTGCACCTGGTCAAAGGCGGCCACGGCGTTGACGATGCGGTCGGCCCCCACCTCCCGGGGGTTGTCGTAATGGATGGGCATGCCCGTCTTGATGCCCGGCCCCACCCACAGGGGCCTGACCTGGAGATAGCGCAGGGCAAAACCCTCCATGGTGTTGATCATGGGCGGCACCACGCAGGAAATGATGAGGTCGCAATCAGAGGTAAGCTTGAGGCCCTGGGAAGCAAAAAGGTTGCCCATGAGGATGCCAAGCTCATCGATGGTCACCTCTTTTTCCGTGCGGATGCGCCAATGACTGAGGAGTTGGTCTCCCTGATAGACCCCGATCACCGTGTTGGTGTTGCCGACGTCAAGAACGATTAACATGCACCGCCCCCCAAGTTCAAGCAGACATCCAGGGAATGGACCAGTTCCTGAGCCACCTCGTTGATTTCCTGCGGTTTATCCCCTTCCACCATCACCCGCAACAAGGGCTCAGTGCCCGAAAAACGCACCAGCAGCCGGCCCCACCCCTGCAGGCGTTTCTCCGCCGCCTGGATGGCCTTCTGGGCTTGAGGCACGGTCTTCAGGTCACATCTTTCCTTCACCTTCAGATTCAAGAGCACCTGGGGATATACCTCGATGCAAGCCGCCAACTCCGCCAGGGGTTTTTGCTCCCGCAGCATAACCGACAGGAGGCGCAAAGCCGTCAGGATGCCATCCCCGGTGGTGCTGTGGTTGAGGAACACCAGATGGCCCGATTGCTCTCCGCCCAGGTTATATCCTCCCTTGAGCATGGCTTCCAGGACATACCGGTCCCCCACGTTGGAGCGCACCAGCTTCAACCCATGGTTTTTGAGGGCCATCTCCAAACCAAAATTGGACATCACGGTGGCCACCACGGTTTTCCGTTTTAAGGTTTGCCTTTTTTGCATGTCCAGGGCACAGATGGCCAGGATATGGTCCCCGTCCACCACCCGGCCCTTGTGGTCCACCAGGATGCACCGGTCCCCATCGCCGTCGAAAGCAATCCCCAGGTCGGCCTGGTAGCGGACCACCAGCCGGGCCATGGTTTCAGGATGGGTCGCACCGCACAGGCGGTTGATATTCCGGCCATTGGGCCGCACCCCGATGGGGATGATCTCGGCCCCTAATTCCTCTAAAACCTCCGGGGCCACCCGGTAGGTGGCGCCATGCGCGCAGTCCACCACGATTTTGAGACCGTCCAGTTCCATTTCCTTGGGAAAGGTCCCTTTTAGATAGGAAATATAGCGGCCCCGGGCGTCGTCGATGCGAAAGGCCTGGCCGATCTCGGTGGCCGTGGGCCTGGTTTCCTGAAACTCCTGCTGAGACAGCAGGCTTTCGATATGGATCTCGATTTCGTCCGGCAGCTTGAAGCCGTCTCCTTTGAAGAACTTGATGCCGTTGTCCTCATAAGGATTGTGAGAGGCCGAGATGACCACGCCGGCGTCGGCCCGCATGGAGTGCGTGATAAAGGCGATACCTGGCGTCGGCATGGGACCTAAAAGCATGACGTCCACGCCCATGGAGCAGATGCCGGCGGTGATGGCATATTCCAGCAGGTAACCGGAAAGGCGCGTGTCTTTCCCCACGATAATGTGATGGCGTCCGGGACCATACTTGATGACATAGGCCAGGGCCCGTCCCAATTGGAGGGCCATCTCCGCGGTCATGGGATAGACATTGGCCACTCCCCGAACACCGTCGGTGCCAAAAAGTTTGCGGGTTTCGGTCATGGTGCTCAACTACCCCTTACAGGGCAGGTAATCTCCTCAATTTCTTTTTCTTTTAGATTATCAGGATCTGACGTTAACACCTTACCATAGATCGAGGGAAAGGGAATGGGGAATTCACCTCAGGCTTCCCTCTCCTCCCAGGAGATGCACTGGGCCGGACATTGATCTATGGCATCCTGAATGCAAGCCACGGGACCGGCGTACGGTTCGATGACCTCAGAGTAGCCGAGGTTCTCATTTAAATGGAACACCGCCGGGCACAACGCCTCGCAGTTGCCGCAGGCAATACAGGCGTCAGTGTTGATGACGGGTTTTTTTTGGGCCATGTCTAGTCCTCCGACCAGGTGATGCAGTTTACCGGGCAGGCCTCTATGGCCTCTTCGATTTTATCGGCATCGGCCCCGCCAGGGTTGACCACCAAAGCGAACCCCAAAGATTCGTTCATCTTGAAAACCTCGGGGCAAATTTCCTCGCAGGCCCAACAGCCGATGCAAGCTTCCTCATCTATTACAGGTACTTTATCAGCCATGGTTATCTCCTGTTGGGTTTTAAATAAGGCGATGGGGAAGAACCTGAAGTGGTCCTTAGCCCCTTGTCCCTTTATGTCAAAATATAGTCATTGGGTGGCGGGTTTGTCCAGTTCGGCCGCGGCAGCCTTTGCTGAGATAAGCTGATTTTTTATGGGACAGGGTCTCCCAGTCTGCCGGGGCGCCGGTGCCCTGGCAGCCTACATCTCCTTGATGAGCCTGGCTATGGCGGCGAAATCCTGGTCACCCAGGTTGTGGGAAACCCCCAGGCGGTAAAGGTGCAGCAGCACATGGGCCAGGGGGGCGGGCGCCCCGGTTTCAAAAGCGGTATCCACGATGAATTTGGCGTCCTTGGTCATGTGCTTCAAGGGGAATTGCGCCGGAAAATCATCCTCTCGCAGCATGGCGGCTTTCATCTGAAAAAGACCGTTCGACAGAGAACCCGAGAGGATTACCTCCAGGATGGTTTCGAGATCAAGCCCGCCCTTCCGGCCATAGTCCACCGCTTCCGAGAAGCCAGCCATCATTAGGCCCAAAAGAAGGTTGATGGTCATTTTCATCATGGAGCCCTGCCCCACCCCGCCGCAATGGACCACCCGCTTTCCCATGGTGAGAAGCACCGGTTCCACTTCCGCCACCAAGGCCGCCTCTCCGCCGGCCAGGATAAGGAGGGTGCCCTCCTCCGCCGGCTTTTTGGTGCCGGAAACTGGGGCATCCACGAACTTGACCCCGGTGGGGGCCAGTCGCTGGTGCAACTCCCGGGTATAGCGGGGAGAAACGGAACTCATGTTAATGAGGGTTTTTTTATCATTCAGGGCCGGAGCTGCGCCCCCTTCGCCCCAGAGGAGATGGTCAATGGCCTCGGGGCCTGTCACCATAAGAATGATAAGATTCGTGGCCTGGGCCAGGGAGTAGGCGCTTGATGCCACTTCCACCCCTTGTTGCGCCCACGTGCCTGCTTTTGCCACGGTGCGGTTGTAAACCATGAGAGGCAAACCAGCTTTCTGCACGTTGGCCGCCATGGCCGACCCCATAATGCCCAGCCCCATAAAACCAATTTTGGGTTTCATCAGCGAACCTCCCGGCTTGACAGCGATTTCCCGCAATTTTAGATAATAATCCGGCTAAAACATTAGATAAATCAATTAATATTCATAGAAGGGCTTTCCCTGACACCCAACAATGGTTAATAAGATATCATTGACCCTGGGGAAAAAGCAAAGCTGGTCACCAGGGACACTATCTTAATAAAAAGGCTGGAAGTTAATCATGTCTCATCTCAAAATCGGCGATCAGGCCCCCCAGTTTACCCTCACCGGCCAGGAAGGCAATACCGTCAAACTTTCAGATTTTACGGGCCAGAAACTTCTCCTGTATTTTTATCCCAGGGCAGACACCCCAGGCTGCACCAAACAAGCCTGCCAGATACGGGATGCCCGCACCGAGTTGGCGGACCTGGGCGTGGCGGCGGTAGGCATCAGCCCCGATTCCACCGGGACTCAAAAGAAATTCGACGGGAAATATGGGCTGGGGTTCCCTTTACTGTCCGACCCGGAGCATGTGGCGGCCCAGGCTTATGGCGCCTGGGGAGAAAAGACCATGTATGGCAAAACCAGCATGGGCATCATCAGGTCTGCCTTTCTCATTGACGAGAATGGTAAGATCCTGGCCGCCTGGTACAAGATCAAACCTGATGAAACCGTACCTTTTGTCCGGAAGGTTTTGGCCCAGGGAACATAAAGGGTAGGTAGCTAAGGGCTAATAAGTTGAGACCCTTGGGAAAAACAGAGTTGTCATCCTGAGCGGAGCGAAGGATCTCGTTTTTTTAAAAGGGTTATGAGATCCATCGGTCGCTGCGCTCCCTCAGAATCACAGTTTTTGTGATTTTTACAGAGGTCTCAAGCTATCTTCTATCAAGGACTTTTACATCGGGATAGCCATGAGCTTTTCCAGTGCCTGCGGCGGCTCAGCCTGGGAGAAATTCTTAATAATCATAATACCTAATGCCCATGACACTTAACCATGACCTTGATGGTTTTTCCTATGATTTTCAGGTCGAGCCAAGGGGAAGCATTCTGCAGGTAGTAAAGGTCAAAGCGAAACTTGAGCAACTGGCCTTCCAGGGTGCAGGGATAACCGTTGTTCACCTGGTCCCAGCCGGTAAGGCCGGGTTTGGCTAAAAATCTGAGGTAATAACTGGGTTCCTTTTCTGCCAGGATTCTGGCAAAGTGCTCCCGGATGGGCCGCACCCCCACAAAACTCATCTCTCCCCGCCAGACATTGTAGAGTTGGGGTAATTCATCCAGACGGCACCGGCGCAGCCATCTCCCAACCCATGTCACCCTGGGGTCGCTGGCCGCGGCCCACTGGGGCTTGTCCTGTTCAGCCCCCACCACCATAGTGCGCAGCTTGTAGCAGGGAAAAGGAACTGCGTTTCGTCCCAGGCGCTCTTGAATGAAAAACACCGGCCCCGGGCTGCTGAGTTTGATGGCCACAGCGGCCAGGCCT
>JBAQHL010000469.1:0-2669 GCA_049288295.1 Desulfobaccales bacterium | reverse complement strand
TGCGGCCTGGTGCTTTCCTGGACCGCCGTAGACATTGCGGGTTTGCATGTGGATCCCCTCACCATCCGGGCCAAGTGCGTGGTGGACGCCACCGGCCACGACATTGAGGTGGTCAAGGTTTTTCTGCGGAAAAATCACCCGGCCGCGCTGGACACTCCCTCCGGCGGCATAGGCGGAGAGCGCTCCATGTGGGCCGAGGTGGGGGAGCGGGAAACCGTGGCCCACACCAGGGAGATTTATCCCGGCCTGTTTGTCTCCGGTATGGCCTCCACCGCCACTCACGGCACCTTTCGCATGGGCCCCATCTTCGGGGGCATGTTTCTCTCCGGGAAAAAGGTGGCGGAACTGATCCACCAGCGTCTTGCCGGCGAGAAATAATTCGGTGCCAAACCTGCCATTCTCACGTATTTTTAGAGATCACCATGGAATATGAAGCGGTTATCGGCCTGGAGGTTCACGCCCACCTCCTGACCCGGAGCAAAATCTTCTGCGGCTGCGCCACCACGTTCGGCGCCCCCCCCAACACCCACGTCTGCCCCGTGTGCCTCGGCATGCCGGGAGTGTTGCCGGTCCTTAACCGGCGGGCCGTGGAGTTTGCCCTGAAAATGGCCCTGGCCACCGGCTGCACCATCGCGCCGGAGTCCGTGTTCGCCCGCAAGAATTACTTCTATCCGGACCTCCCTAAAGGCTACCAGATTTCCCAGTATGAGTTGCCCCTGGCGGAGCACGGTTTCCTGGAAATCCAGGTCAACGGCCAGCGCAAAAAAATCGGCATTACCCGCATCCACATGGAGGAAGACGCGGGCAAGCTTATCCACAGCGAGTCCAGGCCGGTGAGCTTTGTGGACTTCAACCGCACCGGCGTGCCCCTCATCGAGATCGTCAGCGAACCTGACCTGCGCACTCCGGATGAGGCCGTGGAGTATCTCAAGGGAATACGCAACATTCTGCTTTATTTGGAGATTTGCGACGGCAACATGGAAGAGGGCTCGCTTAGGTGCGATGCCAATATATCTCTGCGGCCCGTGGGCGCCGCCGAGTTCGGCACCAAGACCGAACTCAAAAACATGAACTCCTTTCGGTTCGTGCGCCAGGCCCTGGAATACGAAATCCGGCGCCAGCGGGCCCTGTTGGCCGAGGGGCGGACGATTGTCCAGGAAACCCGGCTGTGGGACGCGGGTAAAGGCCAGACCTTTTCCATGCGGGGCAAGGAAGAGGCCCACGACTACCGCTATTTCCCGGACCCTGACTTGATGCCCGTGCGCATCGACCCGGAGTGGCTGGAGAAACTGCGCCGAAGCCTCCCGGAACTCCCCGCGGCCCGGGCCGACCGCTTTCAGGGTGAGCATGGCCTGCCGGCCTATGATGCCGAGGTGCTCACCGGGGACAAGGCCCTGGCGGATTACTTCGAGGCATGTCTTAAGGAGTTCCCCCAGGCCAAGCAAGTGAGCAACTGGATCATGGTGGAGGTCATGCGGGAGCTGAAAAAAGAGGAAGCGGGGGTCAGTTCTCTCAAGGTCAGCCCCCGGGACTTGGGACGTCTGCTGGCCCTGGTGGACAGAGGCGCCATCAGCGGCAAGATCGCCAAGACGGTCTTTGAGGAGATGACCGCCAGCGGCCGGGAGCCCGAGGCCATTGTCCAGGAAAAAGGCCTGGCCCAGATCAGCGACGCCGGCGCCCTCCTGGACCAGGCCCGGGAAATCCTGGCGGCTCATCCTAAGGAGGTGGCTGATTATAAGGCCGGCAAGACCAAGGTCATGGGCTTTTTCGTGGGCCAATTGATGAAAAAAACCAAGGGCCAGGCCAACCCGCAAATGGCTAATGAGATTTTTCAGCGGTTGTTGTCATGAGGAGAGGGCCGCTAAGAGTTGCCCCATGGCCGCCATACACGGCGTGCATGGCACGCCTTATAACTGAGTTTATCTCGAGAAGATGCACAGGTGAGGACACCTGTGCCACCAGATTTCTCATGGTTTTGACAGACCCAACGGCTACTGCGCCACTGTTTTGAATACGTTTTAAAGGAAACGGAGAAAAGATGATCCCCTACTGCAGCATCTGCTGGGATGACAACAAGGTGCGCCTGCTGGACCAGAGGCTTTTGCCCCAGGAGGAATTTTACCTGGAGACCACCGATTATCATGATGTTATTGAAGCCATCCGGACGCTGGCCATCAGGGGGGCCCCGGCCATCGGCGTGGCTGCGGCCATGGGCGCGGCCCTGGGGGCCCTGGCCCTTAAAACCGAAGACCCCAGGGAATTCCAGATACAGTTTACCTATATCTGCCGGGAAATCGCCGCGGCCCGGCCCACTGCGGTGAATCTCTTCTGGGCCCTGGACCGCATGCAGATGTTGGCCCAGGAACACGCAACTCTGCCGGTGTCTGATCTGAAAGCCCGGTTAGTGGCGGAAGCCCAGACCATGCTGAAAGAAGACGACACCACCAACCGGCGCCTGGCCCAACACGGCCAGGTGGTGATTCACGATGGTCACCGGGTGCTTACCCACTGCAACACCGGGGCCCTGGCCACCGGGGCTTACGGCACCGCCCTGGGGGTGATGCGGGCCGCCTGGGAGGCGGGCAAACGCTTTTCGGTGTGGGTGGACGAAACCCGGCCCCTGTTGCAGGGGGCTCGCCTCACCACCTGGGAACTGGGGAAGATAGGCA
>JBAQHL010000468.1:0-1581 GCA_049288295.1 Desulfobaccales bacterium | reverse complement strand
CCTGGCCTTTTTCGCCCGTCTGCACAATCTGGAGCCCGCCGTCGCCATCCCTCCGGTGGTGAAGGCCCTCAAGATCGAAGAATACCTGGACCGCCGCTTTTTCACCTATTCCACCGGCATCAAAAGGCGCTTTGATATTGCCCGGGGGCTTTTGCACCAGCCGGATATTCTGCTCCTGGACGAGCCCACCACCAATCTCGACCCATTGAGCGCCGTGGAGCTGCGCCAGCTTTTGGCCCAGATCCAGGACCAGGGCAAGACCATGATCATCGTCACCCACCGGCTGGAGGAGGTGCAAAAATTGCGGGGGCGGGTGGGCATCATGAAGGAAGGCCGGTTTCGGGAAGTGAGCCTGGCGGCCGGGGAAAACCTGGAAGAGCTCTATACCCGGGTGGTGGCAGAGGAGAGCCATGCAAGCTCGTAAGGTGGCTGCCTTTTTTATCCGGGACCTCCTGTGGGAATTGAGCTATCCCCTCAATTTCTTCTGGCGGGGCAGCAACATTGTTTTAAGTCTCATCACCTTTTATTTCCTGGGATATCTGGTGGCCGGCTCCACCGCCGGGTATCTGGCTTCCTATGGCAGCGGCACCTATTTTCCCTTTGTTCTGGTGGGGTTGGCCCTGGCGAGCTTTCAGGGAGTGGCCCTGACCTCCATTACCTACGCCATCCAACACGGCATGTACACCGGCACCCTGGAGGCCATGCTGGTCACCCCCACGTCCCTGTCCACCATCGTTTTTGCCTCGGTCTTGTATCAGTTTGTCTCTTCTTTGTTATCCATCCTGCTCTTTGTGCTCTTCGGCGCGCTGCTGTTCGACTTTTCCCTGGCTGAGGCGAATCTTTTGTCCGCCGCGGTGATGCTGATTTTGACTCTTCTGGCCCATCTCCCTATGGGGATCTTCTCCGCCAGCTTCCTGCTCATTTTCAAGCGGGGGGACCCCCTCACTCAACTGGTGGGGAATTTCTCGTCTCTGCTCGGCGGCGTCTTTTTTCCCCTGGCCGTGCTTCCCGGCTGGCTGCAAATGGTGTCGTTTTTCCTGCCCTTCACCCACGCCCTGGAAGGCCTGCGCCAGGCCGTGCTCAACGGCCGCTCCCTCATGGAACTGACCACCCAGGTGGCGGTCCTGGGCATCTTCGCCGCGGTTCTGCTCCCTCTCAGCCTGCTCCTGTTCTCCTACGCCGTTCACCAGGCCAAGCGCCTGGGGACCCTGTCGCAGTTTTAAGCGGCTTCCCACACGAACCTTGAAGCAGACCGGTCAACGTATTGAAGAACAATCTGTAAAGAGCCCCAGGAAGCTCCCATCGGTGGTGGATTATTTGGTACTCCGGGGGATCGTCAAAATGTTCCCGGACTCATCCTCGCACCCATAGGGTCCGGTCTGCTGGGGTTGGCCGGACTGCGGAATTCGAAAAATGCGGCCGCTACTGTCCTTGAAGCTCCACATCGAGTCTTTGGCCTTGGGATCCTGGTCGATGAGGGCTTGGGCCTTACCGGACAGAATATGGCCCTTCCTTTCAATCTGGTGAAGATCAGCGGTGTGCGTATGGGCCTGACACGCCAGGGGAAGGAAAGCCAAAGCC
>JBAQHL010000467.1:0-1630 GCA_049288295.1 Desulfobaccales bacterium | reverse complement strand
CCAATCTTGGCGCGTAAGACTCGTTCTATGAGAGCCATTTTCAGAGTAGTAGCTCATGGGCCGTTGGTCCACCCGCAAAGCATGAAAAGTCGGTAGGATGGGCCTCCGTGCCCGCCTCGATTATCCGCACAGGCTGGAAAGCCTATGCCACTCATGAGGAACTTTTAAGAGCAGTCGCTCATGAGCCTTGGGCACCCTCAAAATAATGCAAAAGATGGTGGGGCGGGCGTCACCGCCCGCCATTTTGGTGCGCAGAGCGCACAAAATGGATCCTTCGCAGCGCTCAGGATTACAGCAAGGTTTTTCGCAGAGTCCTCAAGTTCAAGGTTTAAAAAGTTCAAAGAAGGTGCAGGGTGGGCAGGGGCAGCGCCCACCATGTATGTGGCGGGCAGTGCCCGCCCTACAGCTACTCCCTCTCCCCCAGCGGAGGGGGCCCAAAAAAGACCTGTAACCATACGAACGAAAACATCTACTACCTAAGCTCGCCAGGCCGCATACAAAAAGGCTAAAGTCAGGGAAACTCCCAGGAGGAAATGGGTCTTGATGGTGAGGGCCTGGATGGTTACAAACTCCTCCTCGATGGGGTCGGTCTGCCAAATCTCCCGCACCGCTTTGACGGCCAGGGGCAGGGCCACCAGCCCCGCAAAGAGGTGGCCGGGAAGGTCAAAAATTTCCACGAGAAAGGGCAGGCTGACAAAGGGGGCCAGCATGAGCCCGGTATAGACCAGGCGGGACTTTTTGAGCCCCAGGCGGGCCACCAGGTGCTCCTTGGCCGCAGCGGTGTCCGCCTCCAGGTCCGGAAATTCATTGATCCACAGGATGGCCGTGATGAGGAAGGCCAGGGGTAGCCCCACAAAAAAGCCTTCCGGGGCCATTTTGCCGGTCATGGCGTAATAAGAGCCCAGGGTCAGGACCGGCCCGAAGGCCAGGAAAATGGTGAGCTCGCCAAAGCCCTTGCTCATGAGCTGCACAGGCGAAGCGGAGTAAAGGTAGGCCGCGGCCAAGCCGAACAGCCCCAGGAGGGCCACCCCGGGGCGGCCGTAATAGATGAGGATGAGACCGCAGGCCACCCCCAGACCCAGGCAGGCGTAAGCCAGGTTCCTAACGAACTCGGCGCTGAGTTCGCCTTTCTGGATGACCCGGCTGCCGCCGCTGAAGGGCGTGGCGAACTTGTTGATGGGGTCGCTCCCGAAAGAATCATAATAGTCGTTGATGAGGTTCCCCCCCGTGTGCAGTCCGGCCACTCCCAGGATGGTGAGCAAAAAATACCAAAACCCCTCCCAGGCACCCCGAAAACTGAGCAAGGCCGCCACCATGACCACCGGCGTCAGCGATCCGGTGAGAAAGGGCAGCCTCACCGCCCGGATAAACACTCCTAATCTCATAATTACCTCCGATATTTCGGGATTATAGGGGCTTGTCCTTACGGTGTCAACGTTCGAAGCACGGGTTGAAAACCTTTGCTACCAGCCTGGTTATTGTAATTTCTTTTTCGGCACAGCCTGGAAGTCTATCAGGCTTCTGTTGGGAGGACTGGCATCCTGCCCGTGCCTGGACGGGCTGGAAGCCCGTCCTACCGCGATTTGGCGAGTATCTGGGGGAAAAAGGCAGGCAGGGCGGGTTTGAAACC
>JBAQHL010000466.1:0-4473 GCA_049288295.1 Desulfobaccales bacterium | reverse complement strand
GGGGGAACTGGTGGAGGTAACTACCGCGGCAGTGGGCTCCATGCAGAAGTACGGCAACGGCAGCGCCACTTTGCTGCTCCTGGGGGAGTACCGGGGGGATGCGGTGGTTAATTATCTCCTCCAGGTTGAAGTGAGCGGCGAGGTTGGCTCGGCGACCTTTCGCTGGTCCATCAACAATGGCCAAAGTTGGGAAAAGACCGGGCTTACCTGCGGGGGGGCCGAGGACCCGGTGGCGCTCTCCGAAGGGCTGATGGTGTATTGGCAGCCGGGCCTGGGGACCGATCTGCTGGCCGGGGACCGTTTTTTCTTTACGGCTCAGCCTCCTCTTTATCTTTACCGGGTGGCCGGCGGGCCTTTTGCCGCCATCAGCTCTATCTACCTGAACGACGAAGAGGTCTGGGAGGGGGTCACCGCGGATCCTGAGACCGGGGAGGTCCAGGTTACCGGCAAAAGCGCCCAGGTTAGCGTCCGGGTGGTTAAGGACGACACCACCCACCCGGTGGACATCATGATGGATCTTTTAAGCGAAGTGGGTCTTGGGGAGGCTATCCACCAGGATTCCTTCGAGTTGGCCAAAAGCCTCACCCCGGAATACGCCGTGGGAGTTTGTTTTGAAAATACTCCCGCCAGTCAGGCCCTGCGGGAGATTTTGCGGCGCACCTTGTTCGACTTGTGGGTGGATTTCGGGGAAATAAAGATCAGGGCCTACCTGGGGGAGGATTAGGTTAATGTCGCGCCTAGAATGGGCCCGCTCGTCCCAGTTTAACTGGGTGTACGATAACCTGGGGGGCACACCCCTGATGGAGGCGGTGTCCGGCAAGGCCAGCCAGGCCACCGCCCTGGTGGAACCGGACGGCACGGTGCATATTGAGAGCCCCAAGCCGGGAGGCGGCAAGGTGGCCTTTGTCCGGGGGGTGTGGTTGCAGACGACAAGTTTCGCCTGGGACGGCTTTTGGGCCGAACCCATGGATGGGGACCTGACGAATTATTATTCCGGGGGGGCTTTCAGCAACCAGGGGGACGGCACCATCCTGACCCTGGGGGCGCCCTTGCCCGAGGGGACGGCGGTACAGCTTTTTTATCTCTACCATACCGGGGAAACTTCTCGGCGCTACGAGGCCCTCAACAACTACCCGTGCATCCGCCGGGCCAACCGCAGCCGGGATGATTATACCTATGATTTTGCGGTGGACCGCATGCTGGACCTCATGGTCTACCTGCACCTGGCCGGCAGGGAGCGGGGGGAGGATTTCAGCCAGGCCTGCCAATTCCTCTGGGACGCGGCTTTGGCCCGGCAGCAGAGCCTGACTTCGCCTTTGGTGTACGACACCTATGAGCGGCGGCTTTGGGAACGGGGGTCCTATTTCCTTTACCGGAACGATACCCGGGGAGGCCAGAGCTATCAGGCTTTTGACACAGAGCTGGCCGAAGGCGTCACCGGCAGGGTTCTGCATGTGCGCACAGAACTCCCAGCCCAGACGGACGGGGCCTGGTGGGGTTACGGCCTGAACTGGTCTTTGGAAGAAGGCCCTTTTGCCGACATTGACCGGGTATATTTCAAGTTGAAGGGCGAGGGCTTCCGGTGGCGGCTTCACAATGTCACCAAATACGGCAGCGGCAGCGCCACCCTGATTATCTCCGGGGATTACACCAGGACGGAGAGAAGGTATTTTGTCATCCAGATTGAGACCGGGGGGGAGGTGGGGCAGGCCACCTTCCGGTGGTCCCGGGACGGCGGCCTGAGCTGGGAGGGGACTGGTCTTATCACCGGCGACCGGGACCACCCCGTGGCCCTCTGGGGGGGCGTGTCGGTGGCCTGGCAAGGGGGGAGCGGCACGGATCTTGTGTCCGGGGATTACTGGACCTTTCTGGCCGGAGAACCGGCGGAATACCCCCGGCGTCTTTTGGTTTCCCTCAATAACTCCACACCGGGGGAAACCGACCCGTTCAGTCCGGCCCACACCTTTGTGCACGCCATTCCGGACCGCTACCCGGAGCTAACCCCCTTTGAAATTCCCTTCAGCCAGTTCTGGCGGCGGGACAACCTCATTGACGACCGGGACCGGGTGCGGGCCACCTGGGGGGCCTGGTTCTCCGCCGGCCAGCAGGGGGTGAACAACATCATCATCAGCGACCGGGAGGTGACCGAGGTCATCTTCGGGGACACTTTTTACACCCAGGCCCAGGTGGCCTGGGATTTCTCCGGGGGCGTCACCGGTTTTGGGGCCTGGGTGGGCATTGATGTCGGCCGCTGCTCTTCCCAGGGCCGCACCAACGTTAACTTTCTCATCAAGCCGGTGGTGGCCGGGGCAAGCTCCCTCACCCTGCGGGTCAAGGTGAAAGACGCGCAAGGAAGCTACTTTTACCAGGACGCCGGCGTCAACGTGAATGCCTGGCAGCGGGTGACGGTGAATCTGGGGTCAATGCAGTTGGAATCGGGGTCCGGCCCCATGGCCCACCCTCTCCAGATAGTGGATATCGGTATTGCCGCATCGCCTCCCACCAACGGCGTCATGTATATCACCGATGTCAAGTTTGACGGGCGTCAGAGCTTCGCCGGGGCTTTGCGGCTCAGGTTTCTGGAATTCAAGGTGGAGCAGCAGGGGCTCCCGGCCCACGAGTGGTGGCTGGATGACGTGGGTCTGAACATTGAAGCTGAAGACCCCTATCCCCTGGTGCCGCGGCTGGCCATTTCCCTGGGGCCTTATGGCCAAAACCCCTGGCGGGGCCCCACCCTGGTCCATTACGCCCACCCCCTGGCCCCCCACCTGGTGGATGCCCTGAACCTGAGCCAGACATACCTGGGTCTTCACCGGGACGCCCAGGATGAATTTCATGGGCGGTACGGCGGGGTGAAGGGGCCCATCCTGCCGGTGCATACCAGAAACGACCTGGAAAATATCGCCCTGTGCGGCGAGGAGAATTTCGGCAAGTTCTGCTGGTGGCCCAAATACCGGGATTACGGGAAGCTCAGGGGCTACTGGCCCTTTAACGATTCTCCCCAGGACGCCAGCGGCAACGGCAACCACGCCACCTGGGTGGGGACGCCTTCATATGTCAACGGTATTTGCCAACCAGGACATACCAGCGCCCAATGCTCCGGCAGCCGCTATCTCACTGTCCCGGACCATGCCACGCTTGACCTGGCCGGGGATTTCACCCTGGAGGCCCTGGTTTACCCCAGCGCCGACGGGGTGAGCGGGGGGATTTTGCAAAAAGGGGCTGCCGCGGGTTGGGGAATGTATTGTCTGGGCCGAGGGGCTGACAATAAGTTCACCTGCGTGCTGAACGGGGGGGCCGCCATCCTGGTTTCCGGCAGCGCCTCCCCTAAAAATGCCTGGTATTACGTGGTGGCCACCAGAAAGGGCAGCGACGCCAGGCTTTATGTGAATGGCGTCCAGACGGCCAGCATGGCCTACGGCAACTCCCTGTCCGCTGACGCCAACCCGTTGGCTCTGGGGCTGTGGAACAACACTTCGGCGGTGTTCCCCGGCTCCATCGACTTTATCCGCGTTCAGGCCCGGGGGATGGATCAGGCTGAAATTGCGGGCCGCTGGGGCGTCATCCAGGGATCAGAAAACGGCAGCGCCTACCCGGAAGTGGGTCATGCCCTGGGACAGTACTGGTCTTTTTACCGCCTGGCCCAATATTACTTTATCAGCAATGACCCCGGCGCCCGGGAAATTCTGGAAAACTGGCTGGCCTGGCTGGATGTCAACGGCGCGGCGGACGGCAGCGGCTGGAAATTTCCCGTGTGGTTTTCGGAATACGGCTTCACCTATGGCACGTATGACCCGGGGGCGGCTGCGTCCCTGGCCCTGGGGTGTCTCTATACCTACCTCAGGGGGGGACAACTCAGCGCGGCCACCTGGGCCCGGCGGATCCTGGACGACTTGAGAGTGAACCGCCAGAGCCAGGATTTTGGCGGGGGTTATA
Organism: Desulfobaccales bacterium; assembly: GCA_049288295.1. Taxonomy (GTDB): domain Bacteria; phylum Desulfobacterota; class Desulfobaccia; order Desulfobaccales; family 0-14-0-80-60-11; genus JBGSLA01. The sequence goes on along the minus strand of JBAQHL010000466.1, from coordinate 537 downwards.
AAAGCGACTACCATTACGGCTGGCTTAATGCCCTGGTGATGCAGGCCTTCGGCGTGGCGGCTTGCAGCCTCAAGGGCGCGGCCTACCCTTTTCCCGCCATTCCCGAAGACGCCGCCCACTTTGAAGGGCTCATGGCCTGGCATTTTCAACATGCCGGGGACAGCAAGCCCAACCTGTTGAACGCCGACCTCATACCCTTCACCTATCTTGAGGCCGAAGACGTCTGGGATTATGCGCCCCATTATGTCTTTGTGGCGAATATGGGCTCCACGGAGGCCCTGGTTCTCATGGCGGGTGCCGCCCTGGCCCACGGCCAGGCCACGGGGGACTGGACCTGGTTTGAGCGCCTGTGGCGGTTTGTGCTCCTGGACAACCAGGTGAGCCTGAAACCCTCCCAGGTTCGGTCCCTCTCCGCCGGCTATGAGTTGGCCGGGGTCAAAAACCTGGTGAGGGTTTACTATGCCGATTACAACCAGGACAACAGCAGGTATCTGGAGGTCAGGGATGAGCAGGCAATGGCGGCCTGGGGGGAGGCTG
>JBAQHL010000465.1:0-9967 GCA_049288295.1 Desulfobaccales bacterium | reverse complement strand
GCCTTCATCACCGCGTTCTACATGTTCCGGGCGGTGTTCATGGTGTTCTACGGCAAGTCCCGGGTGGACCACGACGTGGCGCACCACATCCATGAGTCCCCGCGGGTTATGACCGTGCCCCTCATGATCCTGGCCGTGGGTTCGGCCCTGGTGGGCCTGGTGGGTATCCCCATCATCGAGGGCGGCCACAAATTCAAGGAGTTCCTGGCGCCCTCCATCATGTACTCGGCCGGCCACCACGAAGCCCATTATTCCATCTCCTTTGAGGTGGGCATGATGCTCTTCTCCATGTCGGTGGCCATTGTCGGCATTTTCACGGCCTACCGCATGTACATCCGCAGACCCGAACTGCCGGGCATCCTGTCCAAAAAATACAAAATTGCCTATGATCTCATCTACAACAAGTATTACGTGGACCAGATCTATGACATGGCAGTGGTGGAGCCCATCAAGGACAGCTCCAACTTCCTGTGGCAAGGTGTGGACGTCAAGGTGATTGACGGCACGGTGAACGGCTCCGCCGGGGTTGTCGCCTGGCTGAGCGCTCACATCCGCAAACTTGAAACCGGCTTCCTCCAGAATTACGCCCTGGCCATTGTTCTGGGGGTCGCCCTGATCGTCGGTTATTTCGTCGGGCTGTAACCTTAGGAGTTGTCCATGCAACTGCCCATTCTCTCTGTTCTGATCTTTCTGCCCTTGGTGGCGATAGTGCCCCTTCTGTTCATGAGCCAGAAGAACGACAAGACCCTGAAGGGCTACACCTTGCTGGTCTGCCTGGTGCAGTTCCTCCTGTCCCTGCAAATCTGGTTCGGATTTAACGATGCAGAAGCCGGCATGCAGTTCGTAGAGCGTGCTGACTGGCTGCCCTCATACGGCGTCAGTTATTACGTGGGGGTGGACGGTTTTTCCATTCTCCTCATCATGCTCACTACCTTCCTGACTCCCATCTGCGTCCTGGCCACCTGGGATGACGTGCAGTATCGGGTCAAGGAGTTCATGATTTGCCTTCTGTTCATGATGAGCGGCATGATCGGCGTCTTTGTCTCCCTGGACATGTTCCTCTTCTACGTGTTCTGGGAATTGCAGCTCATCCCCATGTATCTGCTCATCGGGGTCTGGGGCAATCCGGCCCGACGGGTCTATGCGGCCGTCAAGTTCTTCCTGTACACCATGTTCGGCTCCCTGCTCATGTTGGTTGCCATTTTGGTGCTCTACTTCCACCACGGCCAGGTCACCGGCACCTACACCTTTGATCTCATGAAAATGTACGGCCTGAGCGTCCCCTTCCATATGCAGTTCTGGATGTTCCTGGCCTTCGCTTTGGCTTTTGCCATCAAAGTGCCCATGTTCCCCTTCCATACCTGGTTGCCGGACGCCCACACCGAAGCCCCCACCGTGGGCTCGGTCATCCTGGCGGCGGTGCTCCTGAAGATGGGGACCTACGGCTTCCTGCGGTTCAACATGCCGCTCTTCCCTGAGGCGGCCCACTATTTCGTCCCCCTGTTCATGATCCTGGCCGTCATCGGCATCGTCTACGGCGCCCTGGTCTCCATGGTGCAGCCGGACTTAAAGCGCCTCATCGCCTTCTCATCAGTATCCCACCTGGGCTTTGTCATGCTGGGACTCTTCTCCTACAACATGCAGGGCATCCAGGGGGGTGTCATCCAGATGATCAACCACGGCCTGTCCACCGGGGCCTTGTTTTTGCTGGTGGGTGTTGTTTATGAGCGCCGCCATACCCGCATGATCTCGGAATTTGGGGGATTGTCCACCCCCATGCCCATCTTTGCCGTCGTCTTTATGATTGTGGCCCTCTCCTCCATCGGCTTGCCGGGCTTGAACGGCTTTGTGGGTGAATTCCTCATCCTGCTCGGGGCCTTCGAGGTCAACAAGCTCTATGCCGGGATCAGCGCCACCGGCGTTATCTTAGCCGCCTGCTACATGCTGTGGATGTTCCAGCGGGTGATGTTCGGGAAGGTGACCAACGAGAAAAACGCCAATCTGACGGATCTGTCCTGGCGGGAGATCGGTTATTTCATTCCCCTGCTCATCTTTATCGTCTGGATCGGCGTCTATCCCAACACCTTTCTGAAAAAGACCGAAGCCACCTCTGCCCAGTTCGTCGCCAAGATGGCCAAGGCGAAAGAGGGCGCCAACAAGCTCACCTTATCCCACCTCGTTAAGGGGGAGGCGAGATGACCATCACCATACCCAGTTTCAGCCTGTCGAGCATCGGGCCCTGGCTCACGTTAACCGTTGCGGCCATTCTCATCTTGCTGGTGGACGCCTTTTCTCCCAAGGGACGCAAGGGCATCTTCCCGGTAATTGCCCTGGCCGCCCTGGCAGTCGCCGCCTGGCAGACTTACTGCCTGTGGGGCAAAGTGGGCACTGATTTCTCCCGCATGGTGTACCTCGACAACTTTGCCTTTTTCTTTTACCTCATCATCATGTTGGGCGCCGCGCTCACCGTCCTGCTGTCTCCCAGCTATCTCGAGGAGTTCGGCAAGAACCTGGGTGAGTACTATGCCCTCCTGCTCTTTGCCACCACGGGCATGCTCCTCATGGCGGCCAGCGCCCATTTCATCATGATCTTTCTGGGCCTGGAAATCATGTCCATTGCCATCTATGTTCTGGCGGGCCTCTTCCGGGAAGACCCCCGGAGCAACGAGGCCGCACTTAAGTATCTGGTCCTGGGCTCCTTTGCCAGCGGCTTTTTGCTCTTCGGCATGGCTTTTCTCTACGGCGCTTCCGGGGGCACCCTTTATCTGAACGAACTGGGCGCCAAACTCTCCTCCATGGCCGAACTCACCAAGCCCATGACCCTCCTGGGCCTGGCCCTCATCATCGTGGGCTTCGGCTTCAAGGTGGCCTCCGTGCCCTTCCATATGTGGACTCCGGACGTTTACGAAGGCGCGCCCACCAACGTCACCGCCTTCATGGCCGTGGGGGTCAAGGCCGCCGCCTTTGCCGCCTTTGCCCGGGTGATGTTCGAAGTTTTCCCGGCCTTCACGGTGCAGTGGAACTCGGTCCTGTGGGTCCTGGCCGTAGCCACCATGACCCTGGGGAACGTCGTGGCCATTGCCCAAACCAACATCAAGCGCATGCTGGCCTACTCCAGCATCGCCCACGCCGGTTATCTCATGGTGGCCCTGGTGGCCGCCAACCAGCTCGGCGCCGTCAGCCTGCTTTATTACCTGCTGGCTTACACCCTGATGAACATCGGCGCCTTCGGCGTGGTCATGCTGGTGGGCCGCAAAAAGGACGCCTACCTGAACATCTACGACTATTCCGGACTGGGCTTCCAGCACCCGGCCCTGGCCGCCATGATGGGCGTTTTCATGTTCGCCCTGGCCGGCATTCCCCCCACCGCGGGTTTTGTGGGCAAATTTTACATCTTCTCCGCCGCAGTCAAGGCGGGCTACATCTGGCTGGCCATTATCGGCGTCATGAATTCTCTCATCTCCGTGTATTATTATCTGCGCATCACCGTGCTCATGTACATGCGCCCGGCTGAGGCCGAACTGGGTCCCATCCCCTTCACCAGGGGCGTCACCTTCGCAGTGGTTTTCACTGCGGTGGCCACCCTGGCCATCGGCATTTTCCCGGGCTTCTTTTACGACATGGCCGTCAACTCCGTAAAGATCTTCCCCGGCCTCACGGGGTAGGTTTCGAATATACATCTACATATAGGCAACAAAAGAAGGGGGTAAAGGCTTGACGGCCTTTGCCCCCTTCGGTTTTTTGCCAACAGAAACGGTTCTGTTCTGTCTATTTACCGGGAGAACAGGCATCCTGCCTGTTCTCATATCGAGTTGCGATCGTACGGTGGCACAGGCTTTCCAGCCTGTCCGCCCTACTCGGCCACAGCCTCGAGATATTCTTGAATGGCATCCTGAATATTTTCCATGGCCTCTGCTTCCGTCTCCCCTTGGGACCAACAGATAGGCAGTCCCGGACAGAAGACACTATAGCCCTCGTCAGTGTGTTTCAAGACCACAAAATATTTCATGAAAACACCTCAATAATGGAAGACTTTAGTGGCACAGGTGTCCTCACCTGTGCGGCACAGGCTGGAAGCCTGTGCTCCCTTTTAAGAGGTTGGGGGAGGTATTATACGGGAGGGGCCAGGGGCATGCCGGCCCCGGTAGCACGGGCTTCCAGCCCGTGGCCATCCCCCCCCACCGCCAACTTTTCGGAGCAGTCGCTCATGAGCCTTCGGCTCTCTCAAAACAATGAAAAGTATTGGTGGCACAGGCTTTCCAGCCTGTGCATTCAGAACTTTTCGTAACAGAAAAAACCTCAGGCAGCCTTGCGAGTGCGTTTCTTCAGCCGGTTCATGCGGCGGCGCAGGACATTGATCTTTTTGTTGGATTCCCCGGCTTCGTAGGCTTCAGCCTTAAGACCCCGGAGTTCCTTGACTTTCTGCTTGAGCTCCCGCATGTTCACGGTTTTGGCGGCTTTTTTGCCTTCGTCCACGATGCCCTTGGCTTGCTTGATGGCGGCCAGGAGCTCTTCTTTGTTCATGCCGTGGACCCCGGTGATCTCTCCCATATCCAGGGCATATTTCCTGAGTTCCGTGGCGGTCATGCGATCCAGGGGTTTTTCTGTTTTGTCCTTCTTTTCTTTCTTGGCCATGATCCTCTCTCTTTCATGCGTTAGGAAGGTTTTACTCGTTCCCAAGCTCCCGCTGGGAAACGTCCTTGAGGCCCAAGCTCTGCTTAAGATAACCTGCGATAATGATTTCGTCTTCTTGGTGCGCAGGGCGCACCTTACACCTGCTCACTTCTTCTCACTTTCTTCCATCTTTTCATACATTTTTATGAAGGGCTTTACCAGGTCAATGGGTATGGGAAACAGGGTGGTGGAATTATTCTCCGCAGCGATCTCCCTCAACGTTTGCAGATACCTGAGCTGGAGGGAGATAGGCTCGGTGGCCAGCACATGGGCCGCTTCAGCCATCTTGGCGGATGCCTGGAATTCCCCTTCGGCGCTGATGATCTTGGCCCGCCGTTCCCGCTCGGCTTCGGCCTGCTTGGCCATGGCCCGCTGCATCTCGATGGGCAGGTCGATGGCCTTGAGCTCCACCAGGGTCACCTTGATGCCCCAGGGGTCGGTGTGCTTGTCCAGGATCTCCGCGATGTGGGCGTTGATTTTTTCTCTTTCCGACAAAAGATCATCCAGGTCGGATTGGCCGCACACGCTCCTGAGGGTGGTCTGCGCCAAAAACTGGGTGGCGGCGTAATAATCCCGCACCTCAATGACCGCCCTCACCGGGTCGACCACCCGGTAATAGACTACGGCGTTGACCTTTGCCGTGACATTGTCACGGGTGATGATGTCCTGGCTGGGAACGTCGTAGGTGACCAGCTGCAGATTGACCTTGACCATGCGGTCGATAATGGGGATGAGAATGATGAGCCCCGGCCCCTTGGCTTTGCCCAAGGACCGCCCCAACCGGAAAATCACCCCCCGCTCGTACTCGCTTAAAATTTTGACGGCGCTGACCAGGAAAAAAATCCCGATGATCACTATCCACAGGAAACTGCTGCCGAGAATGTAAGACATGAAACCTCCTTATAGGGCTATAAGCTATAAGCTATAAGCTTTGAGCTATAAGCTTTGAGCTATAAGCTTTGAGCTATAAGCTTTGAGCTTTGAGTTTTTTGTAACTATTCTTTTCACCTGATACCAAGGTCCAGTTACAGAGGTATTAAAATGTAGCCGCAGACTTCAGCCTGCGTTCGGAAACTTGCTTGCCGCGCCTTGACACGAGCGTTAAACGTAAAAAACGGTTTCTCTTGAAAAAAGCCTAACGCTTATTGCTTATTGCTTATAGCTTAAACCCCTTTCACCGGGCGCACCTGCATTTTCAGGCCCTCCACTTTCACCACTTCAACGGTGCCGCCCGCGGCTACAGGCTCCTCGCTCACCGCCTGCCAGTATTCCCCGTGGACAAACACCTGCCCTTCGGGCTTCAGGTCGCTGTAAGCCACACCCCGTTCCCCCACCAGGCCGGCCACCCCGGTCATGGAACGCCGCATCTGGCTCCTCAATACCAGGGTAGCCACCCCTATGAAAAACAGGGAAATGACCAGCACGGTGGGAATCAAGACGGACCAGGCCACATCCATCCCCCCGGTCTCGCCTTTCTGGTAGAGCATCATGGAGCCCAAAAGAAGGGCAATGACGCCCCCCACGGTGAGCAGGCCGAAACTGGTGACGTAAATTTCCAGAAAAAACAGGAGAAAAGCCAAAAGAATCAACAGGAGCCCGATAAAATTGACCGGCAGGGTCTGAAAGGCATAAAAAGCCAGGAGCAGGCTCAGGGACCCCACCACCCCCGGCAAAACCACCCCGGGGTGGGCTAGCTCGAAATAGAGTCCCGCTAGGCCGATCATCATGAGAATAAAAGCGATGTTGGGGTCGGCTATGTGTTTGAGGATGCGGGTGCGCAAACTTTCCGCAATGGTTTTGACCGGCACCCCGAGGGTTTTCAGGGTGACTTTTTCCTTATCAACCTTCACCTCGCGGCCGTTAACCTGGGTGAGCAAATCGTCCAGATCCTCAGCCACCAGATCGGCAACTTTCAATTTTTGGGCCTGCTTGGCGTCGATGGACACACTTTTGCGCACCGCTTTTTCCACCCACTCCACATTGCGGCCCCTTTCCATGGCCAGGGACTGGGCATAGGCCACCATGTCGTTTTCCACTTTTTCACTCATGACCTTGTCCATCTTGCCCAGGCCCACCGACACCGGGTGCGCCGCGCCGATGTTGGTGCCCGGGGCCATGGCCGCCACATGCGACGCCATGGTGATGAACATGCCCGCCGAAGCCGCCCGGGCCCCCTTGGGGGACACAAATACGATGACCGGCACCTTGGCGTTGATGATGGCCTGGTTGATGGCCCGCATGGAGGTGTCCAGCCCCCCCGGCGTGTCCAGCTGGAGGACCAGGGCTGTGGCTTTTTCCTTCTCGGCGGTGCGGATGCTTTCTATGATGAATTCCGCCAGCCCCGGGTTGATGGAGCCCACAGCCGGCACGACATGGACGGAGCGGGACGCGGCCAAAGGAGCGTCCCCTCCCAGCCAGATCAGGGACAACAAAAGCCACAGCCAGAGGCCAAAAGGATTAATCCTCTTCATGGGCAGCCAGATACTCCATGACCTGCTGCATGTCTTCCCAGGTTTTATGGCGCTCTTTGGGAAGGCGCAGCAGATATGAGGGGTGAAAGGTGGGCTTGACCTTAATGTTTTTGAATTTTTGCCAGGAGCCCCTGAGCTTGGTAATGGGCGCGTTGGTTTGCAGCAGGTGGTGGGTGGCGATTTTCCCCAGGGTGACGATAACCTGGGGACGAATGGCCTCTATCTGCTTGATGAGAAAGGGCAGACAGGCCGCCACTTCGTCCGTTTCCGGATCCCGGTTGGCCGGAGGGCGGCTTTTCACCACGTTGGCGATGTAGACGTCCTCCCGCCTGAGCCCCAGTTTATTGAGCATATTGTCCAGCAGCTTTCCAGCCGCGCCCACAAAGGGCTGTCCCAGGAGATCTTCCTCCTCGCCCGGGGCTTCCCCGATGAACATGAGGCGGGCCTGGGGGGAGCCTTCCCCGAAGACGAGGTTGGTGCGGCCCCGGCCCAGCTTGCAGCGTTGGCAATCCCCCATTTCCTCCCGGATTTCAGCCAGGGTTTGCCTTTGCGCCGGGGAGGATTTGAGTGCATTGCCGGGCGGCGCCTCCGGCCTGGGGACACCCACCCAACCAAGGCGGCGCTGAAATTTCAGCCAGGTTTCAAGGCCCAGGGCCAACTCCCGAAGCTCCTGCCGGGGATTCTCAGACAAAGACGCTCCCCTCCGGCTTCTCGGGAAACCTGGCCGCCACCCAATCCAGGATTTTCTCCGCCACTTCTTCTTTGCTCAAAAGAGGCAATTTTTGGGGCGCGGCGCTCCGGGACACCAGGGTGACAACGTTCGTGTCCACCGCAAAGCCGCTGTCCGGCTGGTTCACGTCGTTGGCCACGATGAGATCCAGGTTTTTCTCCTGCAACTTGCGTTCGGCTTCGGCCACGAGATTGCCCGTTTCGGCGGCGAAGCCCACCACCACCTGGTGTTTCTTGACAGAAGCCACTTCTTTCAGAATATCGGTATTTTGCACCAGATTGATCAGTTGGGTGTCGACCCCCCGCTTCATCTTCTGGTCAGCCAAATTCTCCGCCCGGTAGTCGCTGACGGCCGCGGCCATGATCAGGGCATCCACGGCCGGGAAGCGCTCCCTGACCTCCTGCAGCATGTCCCCTGCCGACCTGACCGGCACCGTCTCAACGCCATGGGGAGCTGCGAGAGACGTGGGGCCGCTCACCAGGCAAACCATGGCGCCCCGGCGCCGGGCCACCCTGGCCAGGGCGTAGCCCATCTTGCCGCTGCTGCGGTTGGTCAGAAAGCGCACCGGGTCCAGATCTTCGTGGGTGGGCCCGGCGGTGACCAGCACCCGCCGGTTGGCCAGATCCTGCCGGGTTATCAGCCGGGCCAGGGCCTCGACGATGTTTTCGGGATCAGGCAGCCGTCCATACCCCGAGGCGCCGCAGGCCAGCTCCCCGGAATCCGGGGGCATGATTTCCAGGCCCCGGGCGGCCAACCGGGCGACGTTGTCCTGCACCGCCGGGTTGACCCACATCTCGCAGTTCATGGCCGGGCACACCAGCACCGGACGGGTGGCCGCCAGCAGGATGGTGGTGAGCAGGTCATCCCCAATGCCGGAGGCCAGCTTGCCGATAAGATTGGCGGTGGCCGGCGCCAGGACAATGGCGTCCACCTGCTGCCCCAGAAAAATATGCTCCAGGGGATTGACCTTATCGCCCCAGAGGCTGCTGGATACGGGCTGGCCGGTAAGCGCCCCGAAAGTGAGAGGCCCGATAAACTCCAGGGCGCTTTTGGTCATGACCACCTTCACCTGGGCCCCGCATGCGGCCAGCCGCCTGACCAACTCCGCTGACTTGTAAGCCGCAATACCCCCGCTTACCCCCAACAGGATGCGCTTATCTTTGAAGGTCATGGATATCTTTCAGTTTCGACTAAAAAAACGGATTATATTTGCGCTCATGGCCGATGGTGGTGACCGGGCCGTGGCCTGGATAGACCACGTAGTGGTCCCCCAGGATGAACAATTTTTGCCGGACCCCGTTGATGAGGGTGTCGTAGTCCCCGCCGGGGAAGTCGGTGCGGCCGATGGAGCCGGCAAACAGGGTATCCCCCACATACACCAGGGGGCTGTTGTCCATGACCAGGGAAACGCCCCCCGGCGTGTGCCCCGGAGTGTGGAGGACGTTCAGTTTATACTGGCCGAAGGTGATGACGTCCCCTTCCTTCAGCAGCACGTCCGCCTTGGAAGGCCGCATGCGCTTGCCGGTAAAAAACATGGCTTCATTATCACGTTGGAGCATAGCCGCGTCCAACTCATGGATAAGAATCTGGGCGCCGGTGGCGTCCTTGAGGGGCTGATTGGCGTCCACGTGATCAAAGTGGCCGTGGGTGTCGATGATGTATTTCAGTTTGAAGTTATGATAATTCAGGGCATCCAGAATTTCGTCTTCATCCCCGCCGGGATCGATGACCACCGCCTCCTTGGTTTCTTCGTCCCCGATGAGGTAGCAGTTGACCTCCAGAAGTCCCACCATTAAGCCTTTTTGAATCATACTGTTACTCGCTTTCCCGAAAATTCCCCAAACCATGGCCGGGGGAGTTCAAGGTTCAAGGTTCAAGGTTCAAGGTTCAAGGTTCTAAAGTTGAAAGTTGAAAAAAATGTAGAATGGGAGCCGCCCACCTCGTATAGCCTTTACCAAAGGTTTCTTCCTCTTATCCCCTCTCCCCCCAGCGGGGGGAGAGGGTTAGGGTGAGGGGGGACAAGAAAAAACTTCTGGCAATCGGTATATTGTAGCCGCAGGCCTCAGCCTGCGACTGCACAGGTGAGGACACC
>JBAQHL010000464.1:0-2672 GCA_049288295.1 Desulfobaccales bacterium | reverse complement strand
ATGGAACGCACGGCCAACCAGTTCTGGGGCCAGATGGTCAATCTCCCCGAAGAGGCCAAAAAGGGGCTGAACGAGTGGACCAAATCCTACAAGAAAAACTGCGAAGACTTCAAGAAAATGGTGGATGACGGTTTCAAGAGCCTGGAATCTTTGACTGCCTAAGTTAGGAAAAAATTTAGGCTGACACCGCCGCAAGGAGAAAAGCCATGATGGATCCCAAGAAGATGGGCAAACAAATGATCGATTTTTACAAGACTTCCTTCGAAAATTCCTACAGCGCCATGATGATGCTCCAGGAACAGATGGAGCGCATGGCCAACCTGTATTGGGGGCAGATGGTCAATGCCCCCGATGAGGTGAAAAAGGGCTTGGCGGAGTGGACCAAGTCCTACAAGAAGAACTGTGAGGATTTCAAGAAGTCAGTGGACGAGGGCTTTAAAAAGCTGGAGTCCTTTCTCCAGGAAACGGAAAAGGCCGAAAAAGCCAAGCCTGCGTAACCTCCAGACCGGCGGGGTGCCGGTGTCTGGCACTCCGTCCGGGTTGAAGCCGGCGGCGCTCGCAGCCATAATCCCCAGGGCAGCCTGAAATATTAACACCGGCCTGCCAGGAGATGAGATTTTTCTGTCTGCAGCAGTTACTCCGAGCATGTTCGGGCTGGCCACCTGGAACCCAAGCCAGGTTCATCCCGGCTGATTTTCACACTGTCTGAGCGGGAATCGACCAAGAAAGGACTTGACAATGGCAAAGCCGAAAGTGATCGAACTGGCGCTCCAGGGGGGCGGGGCCCACGGAGCCTATACCTGGGGGGTCCTGGATCGACTCCTGGAAGATGACCGGATTGTCATCGAAGGCATCTGCGGGACCAGCGCCGGGGCCATGAACGCCGTGGTGCTGGCCGACGGGCTTGACACCGGCGGCAAGGAGGGCGCCCGTCAGGCCCTGAAAAAATTCTGGTCTGAAATAAGCGAGGCCGGGAGGTATTCACCTTTCCAACGGACCTGGCTGGACCGCTTGTCCGGAAACTGGAACCTTGATTATTCACCTGCGTTTATTTTCTTCGATAATTTGTCACGCCTGTTGTCACCTTACCAATTAAATCCTTTCAATATAAGACCGGTGAGCGATCTTATCTCCAGCCTGGTGGATTTCGAGCATGTCCGCCATGCCGAAGGCATCAAGCTCTTCGTGGCGGCCACCAACGTGCGCACCGGCAAGCAAAAGATCTTCCGTCGTCAGGAAATGACCGCTGATATGGTGATGGCATCGGCCTGTCTGCCCTATGTCTTCCAGGCCGTGGAAATAGATGGCGAGGCCTACTGGGACGGGGGCTACATGGGCAATCCGGCCTTGTTTCCCCTCGTGGATCTCACCGGATCACAGGACATTGTTATTGTTCAGATAAACCCCGTGTACCGGGAGGAAATCCCCCAAACTGCCCCGGAAATTTTCAACCGCATCAACGAGATCACCTTTAATGCCAGTCTGATTAAAGAAATACGGTCCATCGCCATTTTAAAAGAACTCATAAAAACGGCGAACCTGGAAGATCAGAAATTCAAAGATGTGTTATTCCACCTGATCGCCAACGATGAGGAGCTCAATCCCTTACACGCCTCCAGCAAGTTCAACACCGAATGGGCGTTTTTCATGCACCTGCATGATATCGGGTATCGGACCACCTCGGACTGGCTGGACCAGAACTACGATGATCTGGGGAAACGGTCAACCCTCGATTATGAATCCGTCTACCTGAAATGGAAAGATGACAATTTATGATCGGCATTCTCAGCATTGTCGCGGCCCTGTTACTCCTCATGTATTTTGCCTACCGCGGCATCAGCGTGGTCATCGTGGCGCCGCTCATGGCTTCTCTGGCCGTGCTCCTGGCAGGAGAGACCCTCATTTTGGGGGCTTATACCCAGGTGTTCATGACGGCCACCGGCAATTTCATCATTCTGTATTTTCCCCTGTTCCTGCTGGGCGCGATTTTTGGGAAGCTCATGGACGACAGCGGCTCGGCCCAGGCCATTTCCCAATGGGCAGTGCAAACCTTCGGGGAGACGCGCTCGATCCTGGTGGTGGTGATGTCCTGCGCCTTGCTGACCTACGGGGGGGTGTCGCTGTTCGTGGTGGCCTTTGCCGTGGTGCCCATCGCCGAAATGCTTTTCCGCAACAACAGCATCCCCAAGAGATTGATTCCGGGCGCGGTGGCCCTGGGGGCTTTCTCCTTTACCATGACCGCCCTGCCGGGCACCCCGGCCATCCAGAATGCCATTCCCATGCCGTTTTTCGGGACCACACCCTTTGCGGCCCCCGCTCTCGGGATCATCGCGGCGGCGATCATGCTTGTCCTCGGTATGCTGTGGCTTAACCGGAGGGCGGCCACGGCCGCGTCGCAAGGGGAAGGCTACGGCTATCATACGGATGCGCTGCCAGAGGTAGATAAAAAGCTGCGGGCCCATGCCGAAATGGAAAGTTTTGACATCGGTGAGCTGGTGGATAAGCCTGTTCCCGCCGGTGAGCCGGGAATTCTTACGGCTTTGGCGCCCATCATCCTGGTCATCGTCCTCAACTATGTCTTCAGCAAGCTGATCCTGCCGGCGCTGGACACCTCATTTCTGGCCCGGCCCGAATTTGGGGAAACTGACCTTGCGGCAGTTATTGGCATTTGG
>JBAQHL010000463.1:0-4573 GCA_049288295.1 Desulfobaccales bacterium | reverse complement strand
AGCACCTCCCGCAGGAAAACCGGATACCACCTCATTTGGCCAGCCTTTCCCCGGTCAATTTGATAAAAACGTCCTCGAGGTTGGTCTCCCGGATAATCACCCCCTGGGCCTCCGCCCGGGCCCGGGCATAAGCCTCTTCCCTATCCTTGACCAGGAGATATTTTTTGCGGCCCTGGTCCAGGGATTCGATGACATACCCACCCACCTGCTCATTTAAGGCCTGAGGCGTATCGAGAGCAATGAGCCGGCCCTGGCTTAAAATGCCCACCCGGTCGCACAGGGCCTCGGCTTCCTCAATATAGTGGGTGGTGAGCATCACCGTCACCCCTGTGGTTTTCAGGCGGCGGATCATATCCCACACCTGCCGCCGCACCTGGGGGTCCAGACCCACCGTGGGTTCGTCCAGGAAGAGCACCTGGGGGCTGGACAGAAATGCCCGGGCTATAATAAGGCGCCGTTGCAGGCCCTGGGAAAAGGTCATTACCGGAGCCTGGGCCCTTTCCGTCAGTTCGCCGAATGCCAGGGCCTCCGCAATGCGGGTTTTGAGATCCACCAGTCCATAGAGTTTACCGAAAACCAGGAGATTCTCATAAGCCGTCAGCTCCCGGTCCACGTTGATTTCCTGGGGGCAGACGCTGATAAGTTCCTTGACTTCCAGGGGGTGCTCCACCACGTCAAAACCATTTATCCGGGCCCAACCCGAGGTGGGCTTGGTGAGGGTGGTGAGTATTTTGATGGTGGTGGTTTTCCCGGCCCCGTTGGGTCCCAGGAGGCCGAAAAGCTCCCCCGCAGCCACCTTGAGAGTCAGGTGGTCCACGGCCAGGGTTTTGGAGTAGTGCTTGGTCAACTCATGGGTTTCAATCATGATAAGGGTCCTTTGGTCAGACGGCGGTGGCCTCCAGAGCACAGGCAGGCGCCAGGTCCAGCCGCTCCTGCACCATGGCCGCCAGGTACTCAGACCGCAAATTCTCCGTGGTGAAATGCTCGGCCTTGAGGTGCGCCGCCAGTTTCACGGCCAGGTCGGCCCGCAAGGGGTTGGTCTTGTCCTCCGTGTCGATGACCAGGAAGTCGGCCTGGTAAAATTCCCTGAGCAGCCTGGCCAGGCTTTCCATTTCCTCCGCCGGGGGCATCTCGGAAAGCCCCTGGTTGGCCCGGCCGTCACTGATAATAATGACCAGAAAGCGCCGCCGGGGGTCTTTCAGGCTCACCTGGCGCATGAGGCGGTAAGCCGCCAGGAGTCCGGCGGCCAGGGGTGTTTTGCCCCCCACCGGCAGCTCCTGCAGCCGCCTGGAGGCCAGCTCCACACTGGCGGTGGGGGGCAGCGCCACCTCGGCCTGTTGCTTGCGAAAAACGATGAGGGCCACCTTGTCCCTTTTCTGATAACAGTCCAGCAACAGGGACATGATGGCCCCTTTGGTGGCGATCATGCGCTTTTGGGCGCCCATGGAGCCGGAGCAGTCCAGGACAAAGAGCACCAAATGACCCATTTTGCGCTCCCGCTGCTTGAAGCGCAGGTCTTCGTCATGGATGAGAATCCGCCGCCGCCGGCCCCGGAGGACCTGCCAGGGGGCCGCGGCCCGGATGGTGGCGTCCAGGGCCAAATCATGCTCCTTTTTCCGCTGGATGCTTTTCACATACTTGCCCCCCTTGCCGGCGTAGCGGGTGGAGGTGCGGCGGCCCGAAGCCAGGCGCTCCAGGCGGTCTTTGCGGCAAGACAGGCGGCGAAGGGAAAAGACCTCCCCCACATCAAAAACCTGGTCTTCCGGAGCCAGGAGGCCGGGTAGCCAGGGGAGGTCGGGCCAGGTTTGCTCATGATCCTGAGAGGAGGATTCCGGTGTCTGGCTGCCATGATTAAGTGGCTCCTGCCGGTCCTCCGGCCTCGGGTCGCTCTGGCCCTGCTCTCTCTGCGGTTCGGCATGATGGGGCTCAAAGGGCTGGCGCAGCCGGTGGGCCAGGGCCAGGGGCATCACCTTCTCGACGTGGAATGGCCTGGCCTCCGGGTCGCCTCGAAAGGCAGCATAAGCCTGGGCGCCGCGCTGCAAAACCAGGTCGGCCCGGTGCCCCGAAACCCTCGCCGCCAGGCACACCCGGCTGATATATTCCAGGGTCTCGTCGGGGAGGGCGACATGACTGAGGGTTTCCCGGGCCTGGAGGATTTTTCCCGCCAGGAAATTATCCCAGCGGCGGCTGCGGGAGTCTGAGTGGGGACCGGCCAGGTTGTGTTTGATGATCTTGATCCTGGCCGGGGCCCCGGTCATGGCCGCAAAAGGGACCCAGAAGCCGAAGCGGTCCAGGGCATGGGGGGAAAGCTGCCCCTCATCCGGGTTCAGGGTGGCCAACAGGGTGAACCTGGCCGCGTGGCAAAAGCTAAGTCCCTCCCGAGCCACCACATTCAGTTGCCGTTCCTTGGCCTCCAGGATGAGGGTCAGGATGTCAGGCGGCAAAAGATTGACATCATCCAGGAAGAGAACCCCGTGGTGGGCACGGGATAACAAACCAGGTGCCAACCGCTTTTCCCCGCTTTTCAGGGCTTCTTCAAAATCCACCCCCCCCAGGAGGGCCTCAGCGGTGAGATTCAAGGGGCCTTCCACAAAGGGGGTTTCCCCAGATAAAAGATGTCTGCTCAGTCGGGCCAGGGTTGACTTGCCGGCGCCTTTCTCCCCTGCCAGGACCACGCCGCCGATCCGGGGATCGATGAGGTTGAGGATGATGGCCAGCTTAGCGTCCCGGTGGCCGATAAATCCTGCAAAGTTCATGGCTTGCCTAAGTCATCTCAAGATCTTGGCCCAGGGGCCGGGTTTCCGGGAAAAAGTCCTCAGCGAGTTTACCCAGCTTGTTCCGGGCGGCGCTGACATCCTCAAAGGGCAGCCGCTTCAGGCGGTGGTTCAGGGCCAGTCGCAGCACATCCCTGATCTCCTCGAAGGTGACTGCAGGCTTATCCCGGAAGGCCGCCAGGGCCCGCCCTGCCTTCAAGAGCACGATGTCGGGGCGGTGGCCGTCCAGGGTCAGGCTGGTGGTGAGGTCCACCACCCGTTCAAAAACGGCTTCCGAGGTTTCCACCCCGCCCAACCGGGCCCGGGCCTGGGTGATGTGCTCGGCCAGGCGCTCCTGCTCCGGCTGCCACTTTTGGAGAAAGGCTTCCTGGTCGAGATCAAAGGCGGAACGGCGCTTTAAAATGTCCACCCGCTGGGCCTTGTCCCGCAGGGACTGCACGAACACGGCCAGACCGAAGCGATCCAGGAGTTGAGGGCGAAGCTCCCCTTCCTCGGGATTCATGGTGCCCACCAGGATAAAGCGGGCCGGATGGACATAGGACACCCCTTCCCGCTCCACGATGTTGCGCCCCATGGCCGCAGAGTCCAGAAGCAGATCCACGATGTGGTCTTCCAGGAGATTCACTTCATCCACATAGAGGAAATTGCGGTTGGCTTCGGCCAGGATGCCGGGCTCGAAGCGCTTCTCCCCCTTCTTGATGGCGTGCTCCACGTCCAGGGCCCCCACCAGGCGGTCCTCGGTGACTCCCAGGGGCAGTTCCACTACCCGCATCGTCCGAAAGGCGAATTTCAAGGGACCCTTTTTTTCCAGCCTTTCCTGGCAGCGGCTGCACAGCAAATCCCCGGCCGGATCGCAGTTGAAAGGGCAGTCCTTGACCACCTGCAGCTCCGGCAGCAACGCGGCCAGGGCCCGCACCGCGGTGCTTTTGCCGGTGCCTTTCTCCCCCATGATCAAGAGGCCGCCGATGGAGGGGTCAATGACATTGAGAATGAGGCCCAGCTTCATGTCGTCCTGGCCGACTAAGGCCGCAAAGGGAAAGATCATGGTGCCGATATTATCACGGTATGTATTTTTACTCATAATGCCTGTCAACCCTGTTCATTTACCGCCGCCTGGGTCGAGGCTGCGGCGCCGCCCTCAAGCCAATCAAAAAATTGACTGACCATCTCCCTGCCCCCGGAAATGGCTCGTCCTTTCTCCAGCGATAAGACGCCGGCGCCCAGGAAGCAGGCGGCCCGAACATCGTGGGTGGCGGTGAGGAGAGCCCCGCCCTCCTGGACAAATTCACCCAAGCGCCGCAACAGGATCCCCAGGTTGGCGTCATCCTGCCCCACGGTGGGTTCGTCCAGGAGCAAAACCCGGGGGCGGCGGGCCAGGGCCGCGGCCAGGGTTACCCGGCGTTTCTGGCCGCTGGACAGGGAGTGGGGATGGCGCTCCTCTAACCCCTTTAACCCCAGGGCCTGAATTTCCCGGGCCGCGGCCTCTGGTCCGGCTGCACCCCAGGAAATCTCCTGCGCCACAGTGGGGAGCCGCAATTGATGATCAGGATTTTGCAGGACCAGGGCCATAACTTGGGCAACTTTCCTGGTTCTGCGGCCCGACACCGCGAGGCCCCCCGCCCAAATCCGGCCCGAGCCCGAACTAAGCAAACCCACCGCCAGCTTCAGAAGGGTGGTTTTGCCGGCGCCGTTGTCTCCCAGGAGAACATAACTTTCCCCGGCCTTGATCTCAAAAGACAGGTCGTGGAGAACCAGAAGTCCTTCCCGCCAACCGAAGGACACATTTTCAAAAGCCAGTA
>JBAQHL010000462.1:0-5012 GCA_049288295.1 Desulfobaccales bacterium | reverse complement strand
CGGGCCGCGGATCTGGTGCTGCGCTGGCCCTGGCCCCAGAGATTAAAATTGGGGGCGCATCTGTCCGCGGACCTTGACAAATCAATCCCCCGAGACCATCTAATCATTATCGGCTTCGGGGTGAATGGGCGCAATCTGGCCCGGGCCGCCAAAACTGCGGGCATCCCCTATGTCATCATCGAAATGAATCCGGAAACGGTGCGGCGGGAACGGGAAAGCGGCGAACCGATTTTTTATGGGGACGCCACTCAGGAGGAAATCCTCAGGCACGCCAATATCCAGGAAGCCAGGGTGGTGGTGGTGGTCATCAACGACCCGGCCGCCACCCGCCGTATCGTCAGCCTGGCCCGGCGCCTCAACCAGCAGGCTTATATCATCGTGCGCAGCCGCTATCTCCAGGAATTACAGTCCTTGTTCGGTTTGGGCGCGGATGACGTGGTCCCTGAAGAGTTCGAGACCTCCGTGGAAATCTTCACCCGGGTATTGCGCAAATACCTGGTGGCCAGAGAAGAGATCGAAAGATTTGTCACGCAGGTGCGGGCTGACGGCTATCTCGTGCTTCGGGGGCTTGGCAAGCTGGAGGCTGAAGGGGACGCCCTGCAGCATCTGCATGATTTCGACATCAGCACCTTCCGCCTGGGCGAGCGGGCTCCCCTGGCGGGCCGGTCCCTGGCTCAGATGGAACTGCGCAAGCAGCACGGGGTGACGGTCCTGGCCATCCGCCGCTACTCCCAGATGCTCCCCAATCCGGAGCCGGATATGCAGCTTATGCCCAACGATCTTTTAATAGTCATGGGAACCCCCGAAAATCTCTGCAAGGCCTCCAGGCTGTTCAACAACCCTGAGGCTCCCCCGTGCATCCCTTGAGACGAGCGGTGCAAGTCTTCGACCGGGAATGGGAATTTTCTCTTTGACCGGCATGAAGATCGTTGAAGAATAAATTCTAAAAACCGGCTTTCCCATCAAAGGAAATGGTTTTTAGAGCCTGGAGGTAGAATGAACTTGTATAAGCTGGAAATTTCTCAGATTTTTTCAGACCTGAACACCTCCGAGCGCGGCCTGACCGAGGCCGAGGCCAGAGAGCGCCGGCAAAAATTCGGACCCAACAAACTGGCGGCAGGAGGCAAGATCAGCAAACTGAAGATTCTTCTCCACCAGTTCAAAAGTCCCCTGATTTATATCTTGCTCATTGCCGCGCTGGTGACTTTTCTCCTCCAGGAATACAAGGATACCGGGGTAATTGCGGTAATTTTGCTGGTCAATGCCCTGGTGGGCTTTATTCAGGAGTTTAAGGCTGAAAAAAACGTTATGGCCCTGAAAAAGATGGTGGTGGCCAGGGCCAGGGTGCTGCGGGACGACAGAGAGCAGGAAATCAACGCTGAGGACCTGGTGCCCGGGGATATCGTGTTTCTGACTTCCGGCTCCCGGGTGCCCGCGGACCTGCGGCTGATGAGAATCGTGGAGCTCAGGATCGACGAGTCCATGCTCACCGGAGAATCCATTCCCGCAGAAAAAACATCCGCGGTTATCCTGGAGGACAATCTCACTCCCGGTGACCAGAAAAACATGGCCTTTATGGGCACCGCGGTGGTCAACGGCCGGGCCCAGGGCGTGGTAGCGGCCACGGGAGGGCGCACCGTCCTGGGGCAGATCGCCAAAGACGTTCAGGAACTGGTGGTGACCAAGGCGCCCCTTCAGGAGAAGATCGAACGCTTTGCCAATATCATCGGCATTATTGTCCTGGTGGCTTCGTCATTGCTCTTTCTCATCGGCATCCTGGTGGGGGAGAGCATTCCAAACATGTTCATGACTGCGGTGGCCGCGGCGGTGGCCGCCATCCCTGAAGGTCTGCCCATCGTGGTCACCATCACCCTGGCCATCGGCGTGGCCCGCATGGCCCAACAAAACGCCATTATCCGCAAACTTCCGGCAGTTGAGACTCTGGGCAGCACCACGGTAATCTGCTCCGACAAGACCGGCACCCTCACCAAGAATGAAATGACGGTGCAGCGGGTCTATGACGGCAGCAAGATATACGAGATTACCGGCAGCGGTTATGAACCCCAGGGACAGATCCTGGAGCAGGGAAGGCCCATCAAAGCCGCAGCGGATCCTGATCTGCTCATGCTTTTCCGCATCGGGCTCCTGTGCAACGAGTCCGACATTTACCTGGAGGGAGATCAATACAAGGTTGACGGCGACCCCACCGAGGGCGCCCTCATCGTCTCCGCCGTGAAAGCGGGGCTGGATATCGAGGAAGAGCGCGGCCGCTATCCCCAGATCTTCATCATTCCCTTTGAATCGGAACGCGGTTACATGGCCACCTTGCACCGCCACGGCGACCGCCACCTGGTTTTTGTCAAAGGCGCGCCGGAAAAGCTCCTGGACATCTGCCAGGAATGCCGGCTGGACGCTTGGGCAGAGGTGCCCCGGACAGCCGACCACTTCGCCCGGGAGGGCTTGCGGGTTTTGGGCATGGCTTATAAGGAACTGCCCATTCACCAAACGGAAATCGCCATGGCCGACCTGCAATCCGGTCTGACCTTCGCCGGGCTCCAGGGGATGATTGACCCGCCTCGTCCCGAAGCCATCGACGCGGTGGCCGGCTGCAAGCAGGCAGGCATCCGGGTGGTAATGATCACCGGCGACCACGCGGTCACTGCCGAAGCCATCGCCAAAAAACTCGGTATTGAAGAAGACAATGAAGTTTTTGAAAACCTGGTGGCCAAGCCCATGGGAACCATGACTGATGAAGAACTTTTCACGGTCATGCAGGAGGTGACCAAAGTCCTGGCCCAACGGTCCGGCCTGGGCGGCCAGAGCCCTTTGAGCCTCACCGGCAAACACCTTCAGACTATGAGCGACATGGAGTTCTTTGCCTTCACCAAAGAGATCCTGGCGGCGCTGGTTGAACGGGCGGGTCCCGAGGGAGCGGTGCGCAAGGTCCTGACCGGCAAGGAATTGGAGACCATGAGCGATGCTACCCTGTTTCACCTGGTGCAAAAGGTATCGGTCTACGCCCGGGTGGCGCCCCAACATAAGCTGCGCATCACTCAACAATTACTCAAACATGGCGAGATTGTGGCCATGACCGGCGACGGAGTAAACGACGCCCCGGCCCTCAAAGCCGCCCATATCGGGGTGGCGATGGGCAAAACCGGCACCGATGTGGCCAAAGAAGCCTCCGATATGATCATTGCGGATGACAATTTCGACAGTATCTACCGGGCCGTGGGCCTGGGGCGCATTGTTTTTGACAACATCCGCAAGGTCACCTTTTTCCTTATCCCCACCGGCATTGCCGCTATCATTTCCATTTTTGCTACCGTGATGCTGGGTCTGCCCATCCCCTATCTGCCGGCCCAACTCCTGTGGATCAACCTGGTGACCAACGGCTTCCAGGTCCTGGCCCTGGCCTTTGAACCGGGGGAAAAAAACGTGCTGGAGAGGCCTCCCCTCAAACCCGGAGGCGGCATCATGTCCCCCCTCCTCATCCAACGCACCATCTTTGTGGCCCTCCTGATCTCCGCCGGGGTGGTCTATGAATTCATCCATGCCCTGAACCAGGGCATGAGCTTAGAGAAGGCCCGCACCGTAGCCGTGACCACCATGGTCTTTTTCCAGTTTTTCCAGGCCATCAACAGCCGCTCGGAGGTGCAGTCACTGTTCCGGATGAACCCCTTGGGCAACCCCTTCCTCTTTGTGGGGATTCTGGCCTCCATCGGCGCCCAGTTGGCCGCGATTTACGTCCCGGCCCTGCAATGGCTCTTCCGCCTGGAGCCCATTATGCCCCTGGAGTGGATCAGGATCGGGCTCATTTCCGTCACCGTGATCATTGCGGTGGAAATTGATAAATTGGTCAGGAGGCACACCAACTCCACCAAGTCCTAACGGACCGGCATTCCGGAAAGAGAAAGGAGGACCCCATGCACCTCGCGATAACGGGGGAGTCTCCCCGCATAGCCTATTTCTCCATGGAGATCGCCCTGGCTTCTCCTATTCCCACCTATAGCGGCGGTCTGGGGGTGTTGGCGGGGGACACGCTGCGCTCTGCGGCGGACCTGGGACTGGGCATTGTCGGGGTGACTCTTATTTACCGCAAGGGATATTTTCGGCAGCACCTGGACGGTTTCGGCAACCAAAGCGAAAGCCAGGATCTCTGGAACCCGGAGGAAGTGTTGCAGCCGGTGGACGCCCGGGCCGCGGTCACCATTGACGGCCGTGAAGTTCAAGTCAGGGCCTGGCGTTATGATCTGCCAGGGATAAGCGGACACACCGCGCCGGTATATTTTCTGGACACGGCCGTTCCGGAAAACAGTGACTGGGACCAGACCCTCACCGATCATCTCTATGGCGGTGACAGCTATTACCGGTTGTGCCAGGAAGTAGTGCTGGGCATGGGGGGGATGGCCATTTTGTCAGCCCTGGGTTTCAAAGACCGGCTCGTCTATCATATGAATGAAGGACATTCCGCTCTGTTGGCCTTATCCTTGCTGGAATCCCGGCTCAAGGAGCCTGAAAGCCAGGGGGCTCTGGAGGCCGCAGTTGAGTCGGTGAGACACCGGTGCGTCTTTACCACCCACACGCCGGTGCCCGCCGGCCAGGACCAATTTCCCTGGGAACTGGTCAGACAGGTCCTCGGCCAGGACCTCTCAGCCCTGCTGGAAGCCACCCATTGCTGCATGAACGGCAATCTCAACATGACCTATCTGGCCCTGCGTTTCGCCCGTTATATTAACGGGGTGGCCATGCGCCATGGCGAGATCTCCACGGGCATGTTTCCCGACTACCCCATTGACGCCATCACCAACGGGGTCCATGCGGTTATGTGGGCTTCTCCTTCCTTTGCGGACCTGTTTGACCGGCATATTCCTGAATGGCGCCTGGACAATTTTTACTTGCGCTATGCGGTGGGCATCTCCCTGCATGAGATCAGCGAAGCTCATGCTCTTGCCAAACAGGCTCTGCTGGCCGAAGTGGCAAGACAAACCGGCGTGAGCCTGCCCGGACAT
>JBAQHL010000461.1:0-1802 GCA_049288295.1 Desulfobaccales bacterium | reverse complement strand
TCTGTAACCTCCTCAACTTTTATGAGGTGAAAACCGGTGCCGGTCTGGGCCAGGCCAACTTCCCCCGGAGCCAGGGCAAAAGCCACTTTCTCCCAGGCCTCGCCTTTTTTCCCCCTGGCCACCGGCCCCAAAGCGCCCCCCTGCTCCCGATTAGCCTCATTCTGGGACATGGTGCGGGCCAATTTCACAAAATCCTGTCCCTGGCGAACCTGCTTCAACAGGTCTTCGGCCTTTTGCTTCACTTCTTTTTTCTTGTCGGCATCGGCCTTGGCGGGGATGGACAGGAAAATTTCCCGCACCCGGATGACCTGGGGACGCACCAATTCACCCTTGTGCTCCTTCACATATTCATCAAGGTCTTTTGGGGAGATTTCCACTTGCTTGAGAAAATCCTGGGTGCGCAGGAGCAGGTAGCGCACCTTGACTTGCTCCGGAATGCGAAACTCTGCCTGGTGCTTGTCGTAGTATTCCTTGAGCTCTGCCTCACCGGGCTTGACTTTGCTGACGTAGGCTTCCGGATTGACCACCAGGTAATTCACCTGCACCGCTTCCTTGGCCAGCCGGAAGTACTCCTGAAGTTCAGTCTCCGAGATTTTGGCAAAGGAGGTGATGTTCTCCAGGGCCTTGGCCCCGAGAATTTGCATCCGGAGCCACTTCTCGTAAGCCACCTTCTCCGCCTCCCGGTTCCGCCCCCGTCCTATGAACATCTCATACAAACGCGGCTCGAAAACCCCTTCCTGTTGGAAAGCCGGGTCCCGGATGATGGCAGCCTGGACTTCGGCGTCAGTGACCGTCAGCCCCAGGCTTTTGGCCTTTTCTGTGAGCAGCGTCAGCCGGATAAGGCTGTCGGGGGCGCTTTCCCGGAGAGCCCTGGAGTCTTCCTCGGTAAGGTTGCGGCGGAAGCGGTTCTTCTTTTCCAGAATGGCCGCGTATTGATAAAAGGCGGTCAGGGGAATGGGCTCGCCGTTAACCCTGGCCAGCTCCTGGGAGGGAGAGGACCGCATGCTTCCCATGCCCCAGAAAATAAACACCACCACAATGGCCCCGACGACCAGGGCGATAACCCAGTGTTTAGAGTGTCTTCGCAGTACTTTCAGCATATTCTGTTCCTAACCGGGAGATTTCCCCTCTTTGAGCAGCTTGCGGGCCTCCTGGGCCCCGGGGCTCTTGGGGTATTGTTGAATAAGTTTTTTCAGGGAATCGGTATAATTCGCTTTCTGATTGAGTTGCTGGCATGAATAAGCCTGGCGCAAGAGCAGCTTTACCCGACCATAAGATAGTTATTTTACGGGTTGGTTTGTTACCTTGTCAAGGTGGGGGCTTGGTGGCACAGGTTTTCAACCTGTGCCTGGATGGGCTGGAAGCCCGTTCTACCGGTCCCAGGCATGGTTGGGGGAAAATAGTAAATGTAGGGCGGGCACTGCCCGCCAAATATAGCGGTGGGCGGTGCCCACCCATAAACATTTCTCAAGAGAGATTGTTCAGATTGTGCCGCCAGCTGTTTTTTTACTCAGGCCAGCATCTCAACCAGCAAGCTCTCGGTATCGAGCCTCGGAAACCAGGTTTGCAAGGCCTTCCCCAGTGGAGGTGCCACCTCCTGCCTGGAGCGATAGCTGATGAGCAGGGAGCCGGTGGCAGGGCTGGCTTCCACGCCATCGACCCCATTTATGGCAGATAACCGGGTTTCGAGGTCATGGGCCAGATCATAATTGAATTTTAGGGACTTGACCCGCAAGCGCACCCTTCCCGGCAGGGCGTGGGTCACCAGGATGCCGCATTCCTGGGGGCTTAGGGGCCTGAGG
>JBAQHL010000460.1:0-8109 GCA_049288295.1 Desulfobaccales bacterium | reverse complement strand
CCCCTGAGGAGCAAAGCAGAGCTTTGCATCCATCAACGGTTCCCAAGCAGGAGCTTGGGAACCAGAAGAGGGTGCGGCTTTTGTGGTTATAAAGGCCCTGTCTTATATAGACAACCATAGCGCTCATTGGTTACGGCGCGGCGAAGTTTTTTAGAGAAAGATTGTCAATCTGATTGGAGAAATTAATCATATAGCCATTATTTTGGCCAGGGGATAAAGAGTTTGCAAGTTTTTCTTGACAAAACCCCTGGGTTTCTCTATTGACGTTACAGTCATTTTTATGACTGGACAGTCAATGAGAACTCCTGCGACCACCAAAAAAGAAGTGGTGGCGGCCTTCCGGACGAGGGAAATCCTGGCCGCGGCCCGCCGTTTAATGGAACAGCAAGGGGTGGACACCCTCACCATGGAGGAGATCGCCCAGGCCGCCGGGTTGGCCAAGGGCACCCTCTACCTGTATTTCCAAAGCAAAGACGACTTGATCCAGGCTCTCCTCTCCCAGGTGGCGGAAGCCATCATCGCAGACCTGGAAGCAATCTTGGCCAAGCCCGACAGCCCCCAGGAAAAGCTGCGCCAGGTGGTTGTTCTTCTGCTCAACTATGCAGAACAGGAGAGCCCCCTTTTTCCCCTCTATCTCCGGGAACTGGTCAGGTCCAAGTCGGGGCGGGGAACCTCATTAACCTCGTTTGAGGAATTAGAGGAACGCATACAGGCCCTCATTTCCCGGATTTTCGCCGACGGCATCGCCCAAAGACAATTTATCCCGGCTGATCCCCGCCTCCTGACCTTTTTGCTCAAGGGCATCTTAAGGGCGGTGGGGTATTACAGCATGAGCCAAGAGCAACGCAACATAAACCAGGAAACCCTGCCGGTGGTCCTGATTCTCCTGTTCTCCGGGATTATCCTGCCGCCGGCCATGGCCCAGGAGGAGTCCGTCATATGAGGCACACCTTTCTCCCCTTTATGGCCCTTGCCTGCCTGATTCTCGGGGGACTTGTGCAGGCGGCGGAGGCCCCCCGTTCCCTGAACCTCAAGGAAGCCCTGCGCCTGGCCTGGAAAGCCAACCCTTCCCTCCAGGTGAGCCGCCTCGAGGAGCTCATAGCTGACGAGGAGGTGGTTCGGGCCCGGTCAGGTTTTATGCCCAAGGTGAAGAGCGAAGTAAACCAGACCGTGTATGATCTGGCCACCAAGATCAAGGTTCAGGGCGGTGTTGCCTCGGGTGTCTCTTTTCCGGTCACCAACAATAATTTCTGGACATCCAAGTTCTCGGTGGACCAGACGGTCTTTGATTTCTGGGCCACCCCTTCCCGCTATCAGGCAGCCATCCTGGGGCAAAGCGCCACCCGCCTCGACACCCTCCAGGTGCGGGATAACATTTTTCTGTTGGTCTGCCAGGGGTATTTCCGGGTGCTCCGCGGCGAAAAAATGATAACGGTGGCCCAACAGGAAGTGTTGCAACTTGGGGATCAACTGCGGGATGCCAAGAATTTATATGAATTCGGGGTGGCCACTTACAACGACGTGCTCCAGGCCGAGGTGGCCCTGGCGGACGCCAAGCAGCGCCTCATCACCGCCAATAATGACGTGGTCAACGCCAAATCGGCCCTGAACAAGCTCATCGGCCTCCCCATCCCCACCTCCATAGCCCTGGCCGAGGAAAAGGAACTGGCGGCACCGTCCCTGAAAATGGCGGAGGCTGCGGATATGGCCATAAAGCAGCGCAGCGATGTCAAGGCCTCCACCAGCCGCATCGACCAGGGGGAAAGAAATATCACCCAGACCAGGGCCCAGCATTACCCCCGGATTTACGCCCAGGCCGGCCATTTCTGGCAGCAAAACATCGCCTGGGTTCACGATTCCCAATGGTTCGCCATTTTTGGGATGCAGTGGAGCCTGTTTAACGGGCTGGACACCAGGTCCCAGGTGCGCCAGGCCCGGGACCGGGTGGAGCAGCTGAAGGTCAAGCATCAGGACCTGGGCGAGCAGGTGCGCCTGGATGTGCAAACCGCTTCCCTGGCCCTAACAGAGACGGCGGAACGCATCCGGGTCACGGAAAAGTCCGTGACCCAGGGTGAGGAAAACCTGCGGCTGAACCAGGAGCGTTACCGGGAGCAGGTGGGCACCGCCACCAACGTCATCGACGCGGTGACCCTCCTTACTAAAACCCGGGTGAATTATTTCAACGCC
The DNA here is from genome assembly GCA_049288295.1 of Desulfobaccales bacterium. Lineage (GTDB taxonomy): Bacteria > Desulfobacterota > Desulfobaccia > Desulfobaccales > 0-14-0-80-60-11 > JBGSLA01. Next base: position 5,922 of record JBAQHL010000460.1, on the reverse strand, counting down.
CGCTACGACCACCAACTGGCCAAGGCCCAATTCCTATGGGCGGTGGGGGCCATCAACGACCTTCTGCCCCAGGGGGAATCCCGCCATGTTCCGTAAGAGGCTGGTGGGCATCGTCCTCTTCCTCGTCCTCCTCGGCTTTATCGGGGCAGGCGTGTATTACTGGCGTCACCTGGGAATTTTCGTCTCCACCGACGACGCCTACGTGTCGGGTTATGTGGGCCTGGTGGCCGCCCAGGTGCCGGGCCGGGCAGTTAAGGTTTTGGTGGACAACAACGATTTTGTCAAAAAAGGGCAAACCCTGGTCACCCTGGACCCCCAGGATTTCGAGGTGACGGTGGCCCAGGCGGAGGCCAATCTGAACCGTTTGCGCCAGGATTTGGCCAGCCAGTACGCCAAGGTGGCCAAGGCGAGGGCCAAGATCGCTGAGGCCGACGCCCACCTGAAGCAGGCCATCACCGACCAGAAGCGCTACGGCAGTCTCTACGAGCGCCAAACCGTACCCAAGCAGACTCTGGACCAGGTCAACACTCGCTACAAGGTGTCTGCGGCCTCGGTGGACCAGGCCCGGCAGGAAGAACGGGAGGCCCTGGCCGCCATCGGCGGTTCCACGTCTATTCCCCTGGATCAGCAGCCGGCCATCAAGGAGGCTAAGGCCCGCCTGGAGCAGACCCGCCTCAATCTGGGCTACACCACTATCACGGCCCATTTTGACGGCTACGTCACCAAAAGGCAGGTGGAGGTGGGCAACTGGGTGCAGCCCGGCCAGCCCCTCATGGCCCTGGTGCCCCTGGAGATACAGGACCTGTGGATCGAGGCTAACTTTAAGGAAACCCAGCTTGCCGACATGACCATCGGCCAACCCGCTGAAGTCAGGGTGGACGCTTATCCGAAGGTCATTTTCCAGGGGAAGGTCGATTCCATCATGGCCGGTACCGGGGCCGCTTTTTCGCTTTTGCCCCCGGAAAATGCCACCGGCAACTGGGTGAAGGTGGTGCAGCGGGTGCCGGTAAAGATCGTGCTCCTGCCCCCCTTTCCGGAGAACCGGCCCCTGCGCCTGGGCATGTCCGCGGAAGTCACGGTGGACACCAGGGACAGGTCGGGGCCGAAACTGCAGGGTAGCGTCAGGACTGGGAGCAATCGAACCCTCAGAGGGGTGAATCCGAACCCCCGATGAGCCAAAACGCCAACTCCGGCCCCCCGGCGGTCAATAAATGGCTCATCACCATTGCCGTGATGGCCGGCACCTTCATGGAAATCATCGACACCACGGTGGTGAACGTGGCCCTGCCCCAAATGGCGGGCAGCCTCTCCGCCGGGGTGGATGAAGCCACCTGGGTCCTTACCTCTTATCTTGTCAGCAACGCCATCGTGCTGCCCATCACCGGCTGGCTCTCCGCGCTTTTCGGCCGCAAGCGCTTCCTGATGATCTGCCTGGTGCTGTTCACCACCGCCTCCATGCTGTGCGGCTCCGCCCCCAATCTGGGCAGCCTCATCGTTTTCCGGATCTTCCAGGGCATCGGCGGGGGGGCGCTGCAGCCCATTTCCCAGGCCATCCTCCTGGAGAGCTTCCCGGTGCACGAGCGGGGCATGGCCATGGCCATCTGGGGCATCGGCGTGGTCTTCGCGCCCATCATCGGCCCCCTGCTGGGCGGCTGGATTACCGACAATCTCAGTTGGCGCTGGGCCTTTTACATCAATTTTCCCATCGGCATTCTTTCCCTGGTCATGACCGCGCTGTTCATCTTCGACCCGGAATACATCAAAAAGCAAAAAGCCGGCAGCATCGATTACGTGGGCCTGGCCTTTCTGGTGGTGGGCCTGGGCGCCCTCCAGGTGGTGTTGGACAAGGGGGAGCGGGAAGACTGGTTTTCCTCGGACTTCATCGTGCGCCTGACCATCATGTCCGTCACCGCGCTCGCTCTCCTGATTTACTGGGAGCTCAAAACCAAGCATCCGGTGGTGGACCTGCGCCTCTTCAAGGAACGCAACTACGCAGCGGGCGTCACCATCATGTTCTTTTTCGGCTTCGTGCTCTACGGCAGCATCATGCTTCTGCCCCTTTATCTCCAGACATTGATGGGCTATGACGCCACCCTGGCGGGCTGGGCCCTGGCCTATGGCGGCGTGGGCTCGCTCTTGATCTTGCCCATTGTGGGACGTTTGACCCAAATTATCGACGGCCGCTGGCTGGTGGGCGCGGGCCTGATCATCAACACCGTGGCCGTCTATCTCATGAGTCAGTACAACACCCAGACTGACTATTTCACCGCCTGGTTTCCCCGGTTCATCCAGGGGTTCGGCCTGGGGACCACCTTCGTCTCCCTCACCACCCTCACCATGTCCCGCATCAGCCAGGAAAAGATGGGGAACGCCACCGGTATTTTTAACCTGATGCGCAACCTGGGGGGAAGCTTCGGCATAGCCACCGCGGCTACCTTGCTCTCACGGCGGGCCCAGTTCCATCAAAGCCACCTGGTGGAGCGCCTGACCCCCCTGGATTTGCCCTTCCAGAACTGGCGGCACCGCATCGGCGAAGTTATGCCCGGGGTGCCCCCGGACTGGCAATGGTGGCAATATAAAGAGCCCATGGCCGGGCTTTATCTGGAGGTACAGCGCCAGGCCCGCATGCTGGCCTTCTGCGATGATTACTGGTTTTTCACCCTGCTTTTCCTGGCCCTTTTGCCCCTGGTTCTCCTCATGCGCCGGGCCCCGGATACCGCCAAGGGTCCGGGAATGGGGCATTGACGGCATCCCGCCAGGTTCTCAAATCGTACCCAAGCTGCTGCTTGGGGACGCGCTTTGAAACCAGGTTTTGCCTGGCCTTAGCAATTATTTCACATCATTGGGTGCAAAGCAGCAGGTCCTGAGCTTCGGGCTCACCCGTAGTTAATGAAAAGGAAATCTGGTGGGGCGGGCGTCCCTGCCTGCCATCATGGTGCGCAGTGCGAACCCTCTATCTTTTTCGAATTTTGGCTAGCCTGCGCCAAGGCGCACGTCCATCCTTGCCGAACTTCCCTTGACAAGTTCCCCCTGCCTGTGACACCATGAGAAAATCAGACAAAAATCTGGGCAAGGTGTCCTGGCCAGATATGAGGCTGACGAGAGAATCCCATGGATACTAAGACAGACTCTTCTCTAAGGAAACTTTTCAGCATTTTAGGGGCCTGGGTGCTTCTGTTAAGTGTTATTCAGGGCCTGGCCTTATATTATTTTGTCACCAGAGACACTGCCAGGAAGGACACCGCGCAAGCCAAGTTAATCAACAAGAAGACTGATAAGTTGGCGGCAGATATGGAGACTTTTCCACGTATCGACGAAATCAAGGCTTTAAATCAATACATAGAAAAAATAGAAAAAGATGTGGTTAAACTTGATGGAAAGTTTGAAGAAATACTGAAAAAAATGAAGGCGGAGGAGGCTGGCGGCAAAAAAGAGGAAGTCAAATTAGAGGCTTTAAAAGAATTTACTCCAGACTTGAGGATAAAATCGCAAAAACCTTTTTTTACGAGCGGCGACCAGGCTAAATGTATTTATGCCATACAAAATAAAGGTAAACATTCTGTAAAATTAAATAATATAAAATTGTATCTATCCACTCATAAAATATATATAGACGACAAGATGAAATTGACTGATGCCGAACTTAGCAGTAAAATCAGAAATCAACTTAAATTAAATAATGATTTCGCCTTCAGGACGACCATGAATATGGTAGACATTGCTCCAGGCGAGGAGATAAAGCACAGTATCACCATAGAGCTGCTCAGCCCCAAGAAAATATCAGAAACTATATATTATTGTGTAACGTTTGATGCCCAGACGGATCCCAACGTCATCAAGCCGCTGACCGATGTAGATAAGGATAAGCTTGTCAATAAAAAATTCTTTTATATTTTGGGTGACATAGTGACACCTGGATAAGGAGACCGCTTTCCTGTTCCGCCTTTTCCCACCATTCCCGGGCGCATCCCTGGCATGAAAAACCTCCCTGTCCTCCCGGACCTGACTGCTCATCATTCCCTCATTTTTTTGGTGGTTTTTGCCGTGGGCCTGCTCATGGGGCTTGTGCTCATGTGGCTCATAGCGCGGGCCGGCAAGGAACGGCTGCGGGGGGAAATTGAGCAACTGCCCCGATTGGAGGAGGAAGTCAGGATTCTTCAAGACGAGAAGCTGCAGCTGCATGGGGAAATCGCCGCCTTGAAAGCCTTCCGCCAGGCAGATGAGGAGAGGCTGGCCTGGGTGGAGACGGCCCAGGACAGCATGCGGGAGGCTTTCCTGGCCCTGGCCGGCCAGACCCTAAAGGGCAATGCCGAGGATATTCTCAAGGCCCATAAGGATCAATTGCACCACATCGTGGAGCCCCTGGACAAGGCTTTGGGGGAAATGAAGCAAAATATCAGGGAGTTGGAGGGCAAACGGGAAGGGGCTTACGGCGAGCTCAAGGAGAATCTGGGGCAGCTGTCCCAGCTGAGCATGAGCTTGCGGGATGAGACCGGCAGGCTCACCCACGCCCTGAAGGCAGGGGTTCAGCAGCGGGGCAGGTGGGCCGAATTTCAGCTGCAGCGCCTGGCGGAAATGGCGGGCATGAAAGAGCGGGTGGATTTCCACCTGCAAGAGAGCAGAGGCGAGGGGCGCCCCGACATGGTGGTCTGGCTCCCCCGGCAGGGCTGCATCGTGGTGGATGCCAAGGCCCCCATGCAACATTATTTCGAGGCGCTGGAAACGACGAACGAGGAAGCCCGCAAGAAGAACCTGGGGGAGCACGTGCGGCGGGTGAAGCAGCATGTGGACAGCCTGTGCAGCCGGGATTACACCCGCCATCTGCCGGAGGGCTCGCAATTTGTGGTCATGTATCTCCCCAGCGACGCCTGTTTGATGGCCGCCCTGGACTCAGACCACCAGTTGTTGGAGTATGCTTTCCAAAAACATATTATTTTGGCGGCGCCCACCACCATTTTCGCTTTGTTAAAAACCGTGGCCACCGGCTGGCAGCAGTATCTCATCGACGAAAATGCCAGGCGCATCCTGACCCAGGGACAGGAATTGTTCAAGCGGCTGAAAAATTTTCTGGAGCATTTCGTGGGCCTGGGCCGGGGGCTTAAAACCGCGGTGGATAAATTTAATGAGGCGGTGGGGTCCTATGAGAGCCGCTTGCTGCCGGAGGTGCGCCGTTTTCAGGAGCTGCGCGGGGCTGATACTGAGAGCGCCCCCCAAATGAGTATGGTGGACAGTCAGCCCCGGCCGGCGCCGCTGCTCGAGGCCGCAGCGAAACCCACAACTGATTGAATTAATGGCAGGAGGGGTTGAACCTTGCCCGCTTGATAATCTGCACCTTGACTGGCAGGTTGTTGAAAAACCCTTTTTTTGTCATCTTGAAGGAAGTGAAAGATCTTGCCCGCTTTATTCATGAACATTGCGAAATATTGGTCAACTATTTGAAATATATAACTAAAACAAATAGCCCGAAAAAGCAGACTGTTTTCTGCACAGGCTGGAAAGCCTGTGCCACCAAATTCTCTGCAACTTGGTGAATGATCTGGGGTAGAACTGGTTGATAATACTAGATTCTTCGCTGCGCTCAGAATGACAAAACAGGGAAAAAGATAGTTTTTCAACAGCCTGACAGGGGAGCTTAAGGGGCAGGACAACCCGGGCGAGAAGCCTGGACCCAAGGTCCTTTGTTCCCGGCCCTCCCCTGTAGTTAACCCTTTTGAGATTTTCGTCAGGATTACCTGTGTCCGATAAAAAAGTCGAGTCCAATATCGCGGCTTTGGCCCGTTTGTGCGGCATTTCCCTGGGGTATGAGGACAACTTCGGGACCTGCCGCCAGACCTCCCGGGCCGCGCTGGAGGCCCTCCTCACGGCCATGGGGGTCCCCTGCGGCAGTCCGGGGGAGATTCGGGACTCCCTGGAACAAGGCCG
>JBAQHL010000459.1:0-10029 GCA_049288295.1 Desulfobaccales bacterium | reverse complement strand
AAAAATCATGCCAGGGGGGGGCAGGGGCCCCCTCCTTCAGTTTCCTTCCCGATGTGTTCCGAAAAGTTCAAGGTTCAAAATGTTCTAAGTTAAGCTGTAGAAGATGTAGTCGTAGGGCGGGAAAGCGTGAGCGCATCCCGCCTTCAGGCGTTCGGCCCAACCGGCTGGCGGGCACGGAGACCCGCCCTACCAATCTTTTTATAATACGCTTATTGCCTTAGCTCCGAAAAGGTAATGGTTTGAGCATTCAGACAGGCAGTGATCATCCGGTTAAACATTTGGGGTTCCCAGAAACGTCGATTGAAGCGGTAACAAAATTCCCCCAGATAGCGGGGCAGGTGCTTGTCACTGACGCCATGATACACTCCACGGATATTGCCTTTAACGTTGGCGATCAAGGTATGGACCCAGGGAAACAATCTGGCCGCGTTTTTTCCCGAACCAGTCACGGTGGGCACATGAAAACTCGACTCCGAGTTCAAGACCCGATAAGCCTGCCAACCATCGGTGCGGGCCACCACCGCTGTTGCCAGGCAAGCCTGAGCCATCGCCTTAATCTCGTCGCCGCTGACCCTGGGTACCTGGCGCATCGCGGCAAACCGTGGCTTATCTCCCGGGGTTTCCACCGCCACCAAGACTTTGGCTTTACCCGCGGCGCCACGGCCCCGTTTGCCTGGTTTGGGGCCGCCGACGTAGGTATCATCCAGTTCGATCAGGCCGGCCAGCTTGTAGCCGGCATCGCGCGCCGTCATGGCCTGGCGGATCTTATGTCCCATGACCCACACCGTCTTATAAGTCCGGATTTCCAAAAGCCGCTGCAAAGACAACATGGAAGCGCCACTTTTCTGTCGCCCCATCAGGAAGATCATCCAGAACCATTTTCTCAGGGGCGTCCTGGTCTTATGAAAAATCGTCCCGGCCGTCAGCGAGGTCTGGTAACCACAAGCTTTGCAGGCATATAACTGCCGCGTCCGATGAAAGTAAGCTTGGTCGTGCTGGCAACGGGGGCACCGATAACCCTGAGGCCAACGCAAGTGAAAAAGATGTTTCTGACAAGCTTTTTCGGTCCTAAACCTTTTTTGAAATGCCAGGAGACTCAGACCTTCCTGTTGCATAATAATTGCCCCATTTAGCTAATTATTTTAGTAAATTATAGCTAATTTTAAGAGCATAAGCAATAAGCGTTTTTGTTATTTGTGGTTGGGTTACATTTGGCATACGAATTGCATTGAAAAAATTCAAAGGGTCCATTTTCGTTAAGAAGGTAATGCTATCTGTTATTCACTGGTTAAATCCATAAATTGGTGCGGTTATCCACTTGAAGCCAAAGCGGACTGAGGGTGGACAAAAAGATAAAGGTATTAAAGAGATAGCCGGTTTGCCTTGAAAAAGGAAGATATCTTTTTTCACATGTCTCTATTCATAATGGGAAAGTGTCTAATGTGGAAATTATTAATGTCTGTTATAGTCATCTCAGCGATGGCACTGATTCTGGGCTTATCGCCACTGGCGGCCCACTCTTTAACTCTGGATGCTGTAAGCGGCACTTGGTCGAATCTCGTGGGAGGAACCAACATAAATTATTCTACAAATGCTATAACTTATGGTAATAATAACGAAAATCAGGTTCATTGGGGAAATGATTTTGGTTCTGGTCAGAGCGGCCTTGGTTTCATTGGGGTGTCGCCGCCAACAACTTCGTTTGCGCCGGAAACCGCTTTCAACTTGGGCCAACTGAGACATTTTAACAACCCGATTATTGCCTGGTCAGCTGCCTCAAGCGTTGATTTAATAGTTACTACTGATTTCGGCCTCCCTGACATAAGCCCTTCATTCACTTTCTCTTTTACAATCAATGAGACCCTAAACAAAACCGGCGATCCCTATTTGGACCGCGATTTCATCTTCTTTCCCTCGAATTTCTCAACCGAAACTTTTAACATCGATGGCACAATCTATACCTTGAAACTTCTCGGCTTAGGCCCCGATGACGCAAGTCTTGTCTCGCGATTTGAAACCAATGAAGGCGGAATAAATTCCACGTTACTTTGGGGAAAGATCACTACGGAGACAGTTGTCGCCCCCATCCCGGGCGCGGCCTTGCTCCTTGGTTCCGGCCTCCTGCTTCTGGCAGCCTTTGGCAGGCGTAACGAGGACTGAGAAGCGGGCCTGCTCTGGCCGCAATCAGGTTAAGACCGAATGGATCTGTGGTTTCCGCTCCCTGAGGAGTTGACCATGACAGAAAACTCGAAAAGATCGCCAAGGATATGCACGAGAACCGGCTGCAGCAGGATTTGGAGAGATACCGCCTGAAGGCCCTGGAGATGGGGGCAGCCTACAAGCGGCGTAAGTCGGCTTTCAAAAGCTGACTTATCAGGAAATCCAAACAATCTGGCAGGGTCACATGGCCCTGCCTTTTTTGTTGCTTACTTCAGGGAGTTTGCGGTGGAAATATCCGGCCAGGGTGAGGTGGACCCCGGAGTTTGAGGCGTGGGAGAACATCCTGGAGGAGCAAGTGGGGCCGACAAGGCGGATTTCCTGGCCGCTTTCCCCGGGTTCACCACCAGGCCCGCGGCAGGAGGCGGAGAGATGCCAAAGCCTAAAGCCCATGCTGACAAAGAGAAGGATCTTAAAAAATTCATTCAACTCACCTGGGGGGTAGTGCGCCGGAATAAAATATATAAGGAGAATTATGTCAGATTCCTTCAAAACTATGGACTGACTCCTGAGGGTGTTAAGCCCATAAAGAAGGAAAATGGCAGTTCAATAATTCCTTGGCACCCGGCAAGAAGCAAAAGCGTGGACTTTGATTTTGAAAAAGGCCGTTGGCCATGGGATGCTGAGGAGCAGCCTGACCCAGAACGCTGTAACTTGTCCTATATGATGCATACATGGGGATTTGCCTGCGATCCGGATGAGCCAAATCCCCAAGGCAGCGATTGGATTGGGAACTTTACCTCAAAGGAAGCCCTCAAATTAAGAAAACATAAGCCCTTCAATATCCAGCCATTAATGGATGTTCAGATACACTTCAAGAGGTTGCCTGGTGTCTTGCCTGAGGTTAGGCTTAAGACCCCTCCAGGCCAAACACTGCTGGAAACCTTGCACGGCAGCGAATATAAATGGGAAAAAGAAGTCCCTACGCAACTAACTGTCACTTTTAATTTGCAGGCTCCCTCCAATATCATCATATATGCCCTTGAATTTCTGATTTTCTAAAGCAGAATTGGAAATTTCAGATGATAAGAATAAGATTGTTGGTGACATGATTCACAAATATATTAAAGCATGGGATTTAAAGCAGAAAGGGTTATCTGATGAACAGATTGCCGATAAGATACCTGTGAGAAAATCCGAGAGAAAAGAAAAACTGAGGAGTTCCGGCGAAATGCTAGAAGCTGACCAAGGGATAGATAATGATACCGACTATAATCTGAAAAGAATCAAAGGTTATATCGAGAAAGCTGAGATGATGATAAAGCAAGGTTTCATAATATAGCAAAATTTAAGGGTAACTCTTAGATTTTTAGACAGATTAATAAATATAGAGTAAGAAGGGGATAACGGAATCAAAGTTATCCCTTTTTTCATTCTTGGGTAAGGAGAAAAGAAATGCAGCACTTAATTAGAGTTAGTAAGGCCAACGAAGCCAAATTGCCAATCCGGGCCAGCACGATGTATAAATGGCACAGTGTGGGGCTCCATAAAGAAATTTTCCGTAAGTTTTCCGGCTTGTTATTTGTGGACATCAAGGCTTTGGAAGCCTTAATAGAGTCTGGTGGAAAAGCCTAACTAAAAGGGGGCTTTCCTATGCTGACCCCAAACTTTGAGAAGATGCCACAGGTATTGGACCCGGAGTCGGCCCGCCGATTTTTGCAGACCATCTTCGGCCCATATCTTAAAGAAGCCACCAGGCTGACATATATCGAGGTGCGCGGCAAGCTGGAAACTGATGAGAAAATGACTTTCCGGCGGTTCTACTTTGGCGTTGAACCCTTGCTCAAGGATATGACGAACTGGCCGGCGGATCAGCATTATTGGTTCGGTATTGCTCTGAGGCGGGATGGTAAGCATGGGAAAAAAGAAGATTGTACCACGCTGACCGTGCTTTTTCAGGACGTTGATTACGACGAAGCCGGCCACAAGAAGAAGAATAGATGGCAGACCCGGGAAGAAGCACAGGCGGCAATTGATCGTTCCCCCATAACCCCGTCAATCGTAGTGCACACCGGCGGCGGCTTCCAGGTTTACTGGATCATCAAAAAACCTTTTGAAATTGCGAACGGCAATTACGCCCAGGTGGAAGCCATTATGAAGGGCATAGGGGCGGCCATTGGCGGCGATGATGGAACCCAGGATGTGAGCCGGATCTTTCGCATACCCGGAACCTTCAACGTCAAGACCGATGAACCCCGACCTGTGGAGTTAATCAGTTGTAACCCCGACCTGGTTTATGATCTGGCCGATTTCGCCCATAATGCTGACCAGGGCGAGGAATCGGAACAAGCCGACCTGGCCCCCCCAGCCTCTGATACCCCGCAGACTACAAGCATTTTTGAACTCAATGTGCCGAAATGGGTTAAGGGCCTCCCGATCAGGCGATGCAAGTGGATACGACAATGACCGATCCAAGCGGGACCATGCAGTTATCGGCGCATTAAAACGGGCGGGGTGCAACTTAAATACCATTGAGGCGATTTACCGGAAGTACCCCATAGGTGACAGATACCTAAAGGAAGAACAAAAACAGCGTGGTGGGCGCAAGTACCTGCAATATAGTTTCGATAAGGAGGCTGAGGCCAGAACCCGGGCTCCCACAGATAGTCCCGCAGGATTTACCGACGTAGAACTTCTGAGCTTCGCCAAGGATGGACAGGTAGGAGACTCAAGGCTATTCACCCAGCTCTTTGCAGGCAAATTCGTTTATGACCATGCAGCGGGGCGATGGTATAGGTGGGGTGAACCTGGGGCTAATGCTCCGTCAAATCTGTTTTAGCGGATTCGCCCTTCAGTCCCCTTCAAATAAGTCGACACTAAAATGGTATAATTTCTTAAGAATTTTTAGAACATGCTTATGTGCATCCGGGTTCCCAATAATAGGAACAGGCGAATACACGCCTAAGTTTGCCCACGGCCAGGGTATGGGCCAAACCCACCCCAAAGGCGCGGTCAGAACGATAGAGGCCACGATCCTAGCCAGCGCCGGGAGATAAGTGTAGCCCACCAAAATTCCAGCAAGCCAGGAACTCCCACCCCATTATAGATATACCTTAAAGGAGCCGGCAACGGCGATAGGGAAGCCAATCGAGGCAGAGATACCGATGGCGTCAGACAAGGTCCGGTAGCACCATACCGTGAATGGCATGGAAAGATTCCTCCCCCTATACTTACCAGGCTGGAAATTACACCTATGGGTTACGCTGAACCTATTAAGCTATCCGGGGATACCGTGCGCCGACTTAGGCTCCCGATTCATAAACATCCGGAAAATTGCGCCCTCTCTATGTAACTGCCTATCGCCAAAATCAATTATTAAAATGCCACCCGCCGCAATATGCCATTGCAAGATGACAGTTTCCCTGCGGAATTTTCTCGAGCCTCGGGGTCGATAGGGAATTTTGGACCATTGCACCTGAAGTTTCGGCCTAACCGCGCCGTTGAATTCATCGCTCACGGTGAGGAAGTTGGGGTTGCCAACGCAGGGAAAATTATAGCATAATTTTTGCCACACCGGCCATTTCAGGGATCTGTGCTCTCTTGCTAGGCGCTTTCCTGGACCCCCGGCCCTTTGAGGTAAAAAGCATGCTCCTCCAGTAAAACACGGAATAATCCCGGCCGGCTCGCCAATTCCACCGGGGAGCCCACATCTGTGAACTTGCCTTGTTCCAGGCAGCAAATATAATCGGCAAATTGGGAGATAAACGCCACATCATGGTCAACCAGGAGAACCGTCAGGCCCTTGCATACTTCCCGCAAGATCGCGGCCAACTGGGCGCGGCCGATGTCATCAATGCCGGTGGTGGGTTCATCGAGCAGCAGGATTGTGGGGTGCAAAAGGAAGGCGCGGGTTACCGCCAGCAACCGGCGTTGCGCCCCGTGAAGGCCTTCGCTGCTGGCCTTGGGCAGATGGTAATCCAGGGGATCAATGTCAGAACCGGCGGCCTTTTCCAGAACTTGCCAGAGGCCGGTCCGGCGACACACCTCTTCCAGTTCGGCATCCGTTGCTTCGGCCTGGGCGAGCCTGAGATTAGCGCGGATGGTATCGCCCACAAAGAGGGGAAACTGGGAAACTTTGACCACATGGCTACGCAAGCTGGCCAGGGTGACGCGGCTTATATCCTGACCGTCAATGAATATCCGGCCTCCCTGCGGATCTTGCAGCCGGGCCACGAGGTTGAGCAGGGTAGATTTGCCCATGCCTGCCCGGGCCACGATAGCCGTGACCTTCCCCGGGGTAAAGGAGTAGCTGAGATCATTAAGGATCTTCGGGCCATAGGGTGTGTAGGCAAAGTCGAGATGTTCAACCGCCAGGGCGCCCTCCCCGGGCACGAAGGCTGCGGCCCCCGGCTTATCCTGCACTTCCGGCTCCATTTCCAGGATTTCCACCACTTTTTCCACCTGGGGCCAGGAAGATTGCAAACCCGCAAAGAACTGGATGAGCTCCTGCAAGGGGTTCACCGCCTGAGGCACGAAATAGTAAATTCCCAGGATGGCCCCAGGGGCGGCCGGGTTTCCTGATTTCAAGGCATAAAAGACTCCATAGATCAGAAAGACCGCCTGCAAAATCACCGGAGTGCTGATTTGAAACTGAAAAGCCCATTCATTACGCAGGAAAGCCGCCATAGTGTCGCGTATAAAGGTCTTGAGGCGATTACCAAAGGCCTGGGACCGCTGCGGCTCCGCTCCCATGAGCTGCACCTCCAGGGGCAGAGCGGCTGAATTGGAAAACTCGTTGGCCAGGGCCATTTCACTATCCCTCACCTTGGCGTAAGCCTGCCGCAACCTCAGGGAAAGCCACCACCCCCCCACCGGCAGGATAAAGATAGTAGCCAGCAGGGTCGCCTGGATCCAGAAAGGGGGGGTGCCCATCATCGAAAAACTATTCGTGAGGAATATTATGGCGGTAATGAAGCCGATACCCCGCACCACGGGAAAAGAAATCACGTCGCGCAGCAGGATCTGACTGCTTGAGGAAAACCGGGTGACAATGAGCATCGTCTCGCCCAGGTCATGAGAGTGGTGGTAGGTGGGCCCCAGGTTGAGGAGCTTATCGTGCAGGCGCTGCTGCAACCTGGCTGCCATCACGTTGTTTGACCAGGCCAGGGTGAGCCGATCGAAAAAAAGGAGGAGGATGAGGAACAGCGTCAGTGAGGCAAAGATAATAGCCGCGGGTTCCGGTTGGTCGGGAAGAAAGGGAGCCAGAAAACCTCCTGTCATGGCGGCGGTGCCCCCCAGCCCCGTAATCAGAGTGGCCAGCACCTGAATATTATATTTCTCCAGGAGTTGCCGTACCATGGGCAGGATGGTGCCGAAGAAGAACCACCCTCGAGCAGCTGACACTACGGACCAGCCCCAGCGGAAGAGTTTCCGGTAAGGCACCCCCCCGGGTCCAGGAACCGTCATTTCTTCCCAAGGCTCAACGGCTGCCGGGATCATTTTACCGGGAGCGAGAACTGCTTTGCTGTCGAACCTTTTATCGTCCTTCATCACACCTGGTCCTGAGAGAATAGGTTATCACCGTTTTGCTGAGAGAAGCCTGCTCCAGTTCCTGCCAGTCCCCATCCCCAAGTCTGCTTGGGGAACACCAAAGACGACCTCAAGAGCCGTCCTGACGAACTCCTGGCTGGCGGGCGCCTCCCGGTCAGAAAGAGGCGCCCCCGGTTATTTCGCCAGACCGGCGCTTTTGAAAAAGACCGCGGCCAGGGGCGGTATGGTCAGATTGAGGGAATCGGGATGGCCATGGTAGGAGACGGGATCGGTCCACCGACCCCCAAGATTTCCCTGGCCACTGCCGCCATAGATCGACGAATCGCTGTTCAGGAGCTCTTGCCAAAAGCCGCCCCGAGGCGCCCCTACCCGGTAGTTGACGTGGGTCTCCGGCGTGAAATTGACTACCACCAGGATGAGGTCGTCGGTGCTTTTACCCCGGCGCAGGAAACTAACCAAGCTGCGGTCGACATCGGTGCAGTCGATCCACCGGAACCCGGCCGGGTCGACATCCAGTTCGTAGAGGGCCGGCTCCTGGCGATAGACCCGGTTCAGGTCTTCAACCCACCTATTTACCCCGGCATGCGGCGGGTTCCCCAGAAGGTGCCAATCCAGGCTCTTTTCATGGTACCACTCATCCCACTGACCGAATTCTCCTCCCATGAAGAGCAGCTTTTTCCCCGGCTGGCCGAACATATAGCCGAACATTAGTCGCAAATTAGCGAATTTTTGCCAGTCGTCTCCCGGCATCTGGCGCAACAAAGACCCCTTGCCGTGCACCACTTCGTCGTGGGACAAGGGCAGCACGAAATTTTCCGTCCAGGCGTAGAGCATCCGGAAGGTAAGGGTATTGTGTTGATATTTCCGGAAAATGGGGTCCAGGGACATGTAGGTCAGGGTGTCGTGCATCCACCCCATGTCCCATTTCAGGCCGAAGCCCAGGCCGCCGACGTAAATCGGGCGGGAGACCATGGGCCAGGCCGTGGACTCTTCCGCGGTGGTCTGCACGTCAGGATAATTGCCGTAAACCTCCTTGTTGAACTGGCGCAAGAAGTCAATGGCTTCCAGGTTTTCTCTACCCCCATAAGGATTGGGAATCCACTCTCCCTCGCGGCGGGAGTAGTCCAGATAGAGCATGGAGGCCACCGCGTCCAGCCGCAGGCCGTCTATATGGTAGTGGTCGAGCCAGAACAGGGCGCTGCTGATCAGAAAATTTCGCACCTCGTTGCGCCCATAATTAAAAATATTGCTGTGCCAATCAGGGTGATAACCCTTGCGAGGGTCAGCATGCTCATACAGGTGCGTGCCGTCGAAAAAGCCGGGCCCGTGTTCGTCCGCCGGGAAGTGGGAGGGCACCCAGTCCAGGATGACCCCGATATCATGCTGGTGCAGATAGTCCACCAAAAACATGAAGTCTTGGGGCGTGCCAAAGCGGCTGGTGGGGGCGAAGTAGCCGGTGGTCTGGTAGCCCCAGGACCCGTAGAACGGGTGCTCCATGATCGGCAGGAACTCTACATGGGTAAACCCCAGCTTTTTCACATACTCCGCCAGTTCTGGGGCTAGTTCCCGGTAAGTCAGGAAGCGTTGGTCCTCCTCCGGTTTCCGCCGCCAGGAGCCCAGGTGCACCTCGTAGATGGACAAAGGTGCGTTCAAGGCGTTGTGTGCGTGGCGCTTGGCCATCCATTCCTGGTCGCTCCAGGGGTAGTCCAAGTCCCAGACGATGGAAGCGGTGCGGGGGGGCCCCTCATAATAAAAGCCGAGGGCGTCGGCTTTATCAACTTTGTACATCTGAAAGCGGGAATGGATATGGAATTTGTAAAACGCACCGGGTCCCACCCCGGGAATAAATGCATCCCAGAGGCCCGACTGGCCACGGGGCACCATGGGATGGGAGGCTTTGTCCCAGTTGTTGAAGTCGCCGATGACGAAGACCTTTTCGGCATCGGGGGCCCAGACGGCAAAGTAAGTGCCCGCCGTGCCATCGACGGTTAGGGGGTGGGCCCCTAATTTGCGATAGAGGCGGAAGTGACTGCCTTCATTGAACAGGAAAAGGTCGTCCTCGCTCAGCAAAGAGACATCGTAGCGCACCGTCTGTATCATTGTGCTCCTTTCACTAGCGGTTCCGGCCTTAGAGATTTCTCGGCAAGATTCTCCGCAAGTCGCCGAGGCCTTCACCGTCGCTGGCGTCCTTATTATAATTCATCAGCATCCGGTTGAGCAGATATGGTTAAATACTTTCAATAATGTATTTTTATTCATCCTGGGAAAAAATTACCACCGTGTATGGCCCGATACTGATTTTGCCGGAGCAAGGCAACCCAT
>JBAQHL010000458.1:0-3766 GCA_049288295.1 Desulfobaccales bacterium | reverse complement strand
CATAATATAGAATGAAGTGACAGGGTGTCAAGAAAATTTCAGAAAAATACCTGCAGGAAAGCAAGGTTCTCTGGTGATGGCCCAGTGATACGGGAGGGGGGCCTGATACCAAGTTGCCGTCATAGAGGTAATTTTGATGGTGTCCATAAAGTATCTGCTATACAGGTTCAGAGTGACATATGGATCGTGTTTCTGGCCAAATCGGGAGAGGACAAATCCCCCCTGCCCCCCTTTATAAAAGGGGGATTCAAAAAATCCGCCAGCCCAATTCCCCCTTTGCTAAAGGGGGATTTAGGGGAATTTGACAGGCATAACAGATAATTATAATATTACTTTTTTGATGGCAACTTGGTATTAACGCATCAGGACAGGTTTCCAGCCATATTTCGAGAGCATAGGCGTCCCGCCTGTGGCACAGGCAGGATGCCTGTGCTCCCGGAGAGACGTGGGGGGTACGGTAGGACGGGCTTCCAGCCCGTCCAGGCACAGGTTGAAAACCTATGCCACCAAGTCTTTTCATGGTTTTGAGAGAGAGCCGTAGGGCGGGAAAGCGAAGCGCATCCCGCCTTCAGGCGTTCGGCCCCACCGGAAAGCGGGCACGGAGGCCCGCCACCGATCTTTTTGTCAGTTACGGGTGAGCCGCAGGCCCATGAGAAACTGTTACGAAACGTTCAAGGTTCAAAGTTCAAAGTAGGGTGCGTTTTACGCAGCAATTTTGGCGCGTGAGACGCGCCCTACAGATGTCGGGTGGGACGCCCGCCACCAGACTTTTCATGTTTCTGGGTGAACGCATGCTTTTAAAAGTTTCGAGTTTATGTAGGATGGGCACCGCCCACCAATTATTTTGGCGGGCAGGGCCCGCCCTACACTTAGATGCAATCCCGAACCTCAATCCCCCCGGTCATCCTGGAGATAGACGGTAAAAGTGCTCCCCTGGCCAGGGGTGCTTTCCACTTCCACTTTGCCTCCGTGGGCCTGGGCGATGTGCTTGACAATGGCCAGGCCTAACCCTGTGCCCCCCACTTTGCGGCTGCGGCTGGGGTCCACCCGGTAGAAGCGCTCGAACAGCCGGGACAGGTGCTCCCTGGCAATACCCACCCCCTGGTCAACGACTTTCAGCACCACCTGGCCGTTATCCTTGCCAGCCTCGACCTGCACTGAACTCATGGGACCGCTGTATTTGACGGCGTTGTCAATGAGGTTAATGACGGCCTGCTCCAAAAGAGGGCCGTTGATGCGAGCCCTGAGTTCATCCGGACAAACCAGGCTGACATTGATTTTTTTGCTATTGCTGCGGGTATTGCAGGCCAGGATGGCGGCTTTCAGGACGGTCTTGATTTTTCTTCCCGCCAGGTGGATTTTCCCCTGCTCCGCTTCCTGTTCGATGCGGGATAGGCTGAGGAGGTCTTCGATAATAGCTCCCAGACGGTCTGCCTGGCGGCCGATGATCCTGAGAAATTCTTCGGCGTGCTCGGGGTCGGCAATGGCGCCCTCGAGGAGAGTCTCCACAAAGCCCTTGATGGAGGTGATGGGGGTTTTGAGTTCGTGGGAGACATTGGCCACAAAATCCCGGCGGGCGTTTTCCAATTGGCGCAGCCTGGTGACGTCGTGGACCACGATGAGCACCCCGAAGGCCTTGCCCTGGGAGTCTTTGAGGGTGGTGCCGTGGGCCTGGAGAAAGCGGGGCTTTTCTCCCTGAACGGTGATTTCCCCTTCTATGGGTTCGGAGGCCGCCAGGGACCTGGTGACAAACCATTGCAGGTCGGGATTTTCCACCACCTCGGTAATGCTGCGCTGAATGACAAAGGCCGGGTCCAGTCCCAGGAGTTTGGTGGCGGCCCGGTTCAGGGAGATGACCCGGGAACGGCTGTCCACGGCGATCACCCCTTCCACCATGCTGGCCAGCACCGCCTCCTGCTCCTGGCGCTGCCGCAGGATAGTGCCGATGCGTTCATCCAGTTGGGAAGCCATGTGGTTCATGGTTTCCCCCAGGCTCACCAGTTCGCCCAGGTCCGGCCGGGGTAGTTTACGGCTCAAATCCCCCCGGGCAAAGCGCTCGGCGCCCCGGCGAAACTCTTCCAGGGGACGGGTCAGACGGCGGGAGAGCCAGAGGCTCAGCCCGGCGGCCAACAGAATGATGCCCAAACTACTCAAGGCCACCTTGAGATATACCATGGAAAGGGCCTGGCGTATGGGACCCAGGGGCAGCGCGGCGCGCACCACCGCCATTGGCTTGCCCTGCTCCATCACCGGGACGGCCAGATACATCATGTCCTGGTCCTGGGAGAGGCGTTGGTCTTTTCCCACTTTCCCTTCCAGGGCCGCCCGGATTTCAGGGCGCAGGCTCAGGTCGTCCATGGTTTTGATGTCCTTCAGGGAATCTCCCGCCACCTTCCCATCGGCTAACACCACGGTAAGCCGCGCGTCGGTGAGCTTCCCCAACTCCTTGCAAAAAGCATCCAGCTTCTCAGTCTCACCCTGCTTTATCCTCTCCTTCGCCTGGACCGCCACCAGCCGGGCCCGGGCCTCCAGTTCACCGGCCATTTCCGCCAGATAAAAATTCCGCCAGGAACGGGAATTTATCCAGGTGATGGCAACCACGGAGAGAAAGGTAATGAGGAGCAGGGCGAGATAAATCTGGCCGAAAAAGCTTCTAAGACGCACAGCTTGTACCAAGTTCACCTTATGGGGGACCAAATTGATGATTACATTATCGGCAATTATAATCCGTTCATTGATAACAGGAAACTGCAAACTTGGGCGGGCTTATTCCTTGAGACGGTAACCCACTCCCCGCACTGTTTCCACAAACTGGCCGGCGGAGCCGAGTTTTTTACGCAATCCCACCACCTGGACGTCCACGGAACGGTCAGAGACGGGGTAATCATCCCCATGGACTCCCTGAACGATTTGGGCCCGGGTAAAGACCCAGCCGGGCCGCCGGGCCAGAAGATGGAGGAGCCGAAACTCGGTGGCCGTGAGGTCGGCAATCTGCCCTTCGATGACCACCTCGTGGCGGCCGGGATGGATGAGAATGCCATGGATACTGATGGGGTCCCCATCCCCGGGTATGGTCCGGGTGCGACGCCTGAGCACCGACCGCAGCCGGGCCAGGAGCACCCGGGGACTGAAAGGTTTGGTGACATAGTCGTCGGCCCCCAACTCCAGGCCGGTGACGATGTCGGCCTCCTCTCCCTTGGCCGTCACCATGACCACCGGGAGATGCTGAGTCCGGTTGTCCTGTTTGAGATGTCGGCAGATTTCCAGGCCGTCCATTCCCGGGAGCATCAGGTCCAGGAGGACGAGATCGGGAAGCAAAGTTTTGGCGGAGCGCAGGGCTTCTTCCCCCGAAGTCACCCCGGTCACCCGGAAACCTTCTTTGGTAAGGTTGTACCGCAGCAATTCCAGGATGTCTTCTTCGTCTTCCACTACCAATATGTGCTCTTTGGCCATGATTCCTCCGGCTGGCAAAGCGCTTTTTGTAAAGATGATATTGTCAGCCGATGAGATTTTCATGTAATTTTAATGAGTTTTCAATTAGATACCCGCGTTCCGTGATTCTCTCCTCCTCCCTTATGGGGTCACGCTTAAATACCGGTTGGCAGTCAAACGGCGGCACAGACTTGCCAGCCTCTACAGGCGCAGGCATGAGCCTCGCGGCTACAAAAAATTGCCCTTAAAACGCGACTCTGTATTAAAGCCGCAGACCTGTCTGCACTTTTCCTAAGATATATATCAAACATCATTATATCATAGCTTTTGCTAA
>JBAQHL010000457.1:0-2064 GCA_049288295.1 Desulfobaccales bacterium | reverse complement strand
GGGGGACCGGGGGGCTCCGGAAACAGCTTGCTGGTTTCCATAAACGATTTTTCTTACGATGTGGGAGCCATCTCAAATAGTTTTGACGGTGAGTTTTGGGGCTTCATCTCAGATACCCCCTTCACGTCGGTGAAGTTAATAGGGGGGAGCGGCACTAACCAGCAAAACTACCAGTTGGACAACATGGTGTATTCTCAGGTTCCCGTGCCTGGGACCCTGTGGCTGTTTAGTGGGGGACTCATGGGCCTCCTGGCCCTGGGGCGCCATTTTTTGTAGAAGTACCGATCCTTTTCATGATCACCAAAGAGGCAGGGTCAGCCATGGCTTTGCCTTTTTTAATTCACCCACAAGCAAGTTATCTTGCCAGCCCCTGTAATTATCACGGGGTCGGCAGAAATTATCGATCTGATCTCCTATGATGAATGTCTACTTCATCCTTGCTTAAGTAGAGTGTTTTTTGTATGCTTTCTTTGCCTGTGCGGAGGGTAGGGCCACGCTGGGGAGCGACCCGAGCGCCGACGCAGGCGGCCATACGGAGAGGCAGGGCTTCCAGCTCTGCCTTTTTAGTTAGTCCCTCCGGTGGCCCCCAAAGCGATAAACCCTGGGGGTGTGGGGGCAAAGCCCCCACCTTCCACCTCGGCTGGTGCGATCACAAATCTTGGAAAATCTTCAAAAACCCAGCCATTCTTCAGCGTTCTATAGATGATTCCCAAAAACTTCCGCGCCAGGGCGATGATTGCTTTTCCCGTACCTCGCGCTGCTTTGATGCGGGCATAGAAATGTGCGAGATAAGGGCTGTAGCGCATGGCGATCAAGGCGCATTGCACCAGGGTTGTACGCCCCAGTTTATTGCCGCGCTTGGTGATCCGGCCGCTGCGTGCCGTTGCGTTAGAGTTGGCCACCCGGGGTACAATGCCGAAATAGGCCGCCAGTTTCCCCTCACTGGCAAAATCGTTGATATCGCCGATGGTGGATAACAGGGTGGTGGTCCCGATATCGCCGAGCCCCTTGATGCTCTTGAGATTGTGATAGCCAGGCAACTTCGACCCCTGATTCTTGATGGCCCTCTCCAACTTCCGGATGCTGTCATTTAAAGGCCGGATTTGACCCACCAGAACCTCCAACTCCACCCTTTCCAGGTCGCTGACCGAGGCTTGCAGGACCTGCTCCAGGCCTTTGTCGCTGCTCAGACTTTCCCGGCAAATCAAGATGCCTTGGCCTGCCAGCAAGTTGTTGATCTTGTTTTTGAGGGTAGTACGCAGCTTCACCAGCTTATCACGAGTCTGGAGCACGCTGGCGATCTCTGCTGCCAAGGTTTCTTTCAGGCGTACCTCCGGCAGCAGGTCTCTGGCCAGAAACTGCGCCAACGTCTTGGCATCATGCGCATCCGTCTTCTTCACCGAATGGCTGATCACCTGGAACTGCTGGGGATTGACCACCACCAGACGACACCCCCGTTCCTTCAAGGACCGGCAAAAATACCGCGTGTTTCCCGTGGCTTCCACCGCCACCGCGTCTGTAGCCTGCACCGTCTGGGCAAATTCACTAAGTGAGTGGAGCGACCATTTCCTGAGCTCGCTTTGGCCATCTTCCTTTAAGGTGCAAACCGTGAAACAATTCCGATGCAGATCGACTCCCAAATAGCGGTTCATCGGCTCGACTCCTTCTCGATCCGATGAAGTAGACGTGCTCTCCGACGGTCACCATTCTCCTATCCAAGATGGCCGGCTCTTCTTCCGCCTCTTATGGTGGCGCTTCGATTACAGGTCTGACCAATCTGGTTATCGAGGTCTTATGCCTCAATCATATCTCCAGCCTGTAACCTGTCTACTCCATCAGCTTTTGACCGATAGAGTATCACCGCCGAAGAAACTCATTCATACCACCTGGTTATCAGAACAGGGTGCGGTTGACCCAAGGATGGCCTAATCAAGCCTGCACGAGCTGTCACCCTCGGTGGTGAGCCTGATGTGTCGTAATGGACTGAATAAATTGAAATTTCATGAGGTTGATAAGTTCATAGTGAGAGCAGATACAAAGCAAATCCATAAAGTTATTGCTCAT
>JBAQHL010000456.1:0-3336 GCA_049288295.1 Desulfobaccales bacterium | reverse complement strand
GGCCTCCACCACCGAGGGGGCCACGTAGCGGCCAAAGGCCTGCCGCAGCCAGCGTTTTTCCCGGGCCTCCAAAAAATAGTGGCCCAAAATATTGCCCGCATAGACTAGCACCACGCCGGTGGAGATGAGGAAAGGCGGAATCCACCAGCGCAGAAAGAAAAATAAACTAAAAGACAGGACCGCCAGGAAAAGCAGGCTGGCGGTGGTGAAGATCAGGCCGCTTTTGGGCCGCAGGCGCACCAGCACCTGCCCGGCCAGGAGGATCAGGGCCAGAAGCAGGGCCAGATTTCCCCAGGCCGGCAGCTCCCTCCCCCAGGTTCCCTCCAGGAGAGTGTTCAAAATATTCCCTTGAATCTCCACTCCTGGCATAAGCTGGCCACTTCTGGCGAAAAATGGCGAATAAAAGGCATCGGCCTGGGTCTGGGGGGTGGCCGAGGCCTGCAAGGTATGCCCCACCAAAACAATCCGGCCCCGGAGACGGGAGGACGGCAAGGGCCGCTCAGGGTCAATCACCTGATAATAGGAGACAGTGTCAATGCTCCGGCCTGGACCGGCATAATCGATGAGCCCGGTAAGGCGGGGGGAAAGGGAGGATTGGGGTCTGAGCAGTCGGAACGCCGACAAGGGCAGGGTTTCTGTTTCACCTGAACGGAGATGAAAACGGCGCACCACGCCGTCAGGGTCAGGGGTGATGATGGACAGGCCTTGTTGTTTGGCGGCCTTTTCCAAAGGCGCATGCGGCGATATGAGAATGCGCCGGACGAAACGGGGGTCCCTGGCAACTTCGAAGGTCAGACCCAGGACCACGTTATCGGCTTTTTTAATGGCGTCGGCCAGCAGGTTGTCATCCTGGGGATTGGTGGCCCCGGCGAAAATAACATCAAAAATAATGAGACGCGCTCCTCCGGCGCTCAGGCGGCGCACCAGATCTGCATGCAGCCGGCGGGGCCAAGGCCAGGAGTAAGGCAGTTCCTGAAAGGAGGGTTCGTCGATGGCGACGATGAGGAGGTCTGCGGGTTGAGGGGCCGTGGGCCGCAGACGGTAAAACAGGTCTAAAGTCTGGTTCTCCAGGGCCCGGCCGAAAGGGAAAAAGCTTAATACAACCATAAACCCGGCTACCAGAAGTCCCAGACCTAAGCTTCGGCCTCGCGGGCCAAGAAAAAAATCTTTGGACTTCTGAAGGATTGATGTTGCCATCGGAAATCCTTCAAAGGATCGCCGGGTGCGGGCGGTCACCTTTTTTCTTGAAGATAACATAATCTAGGGAAAAAGCGAAATCCAGCCCCCTGGAAATAAGGAGCGGGAAGTATCTGGACAGCTTCAGGAGGATTACCGCGTCAATTGTTCAGTGGATCAGGTCATGGGTGGGGGTTAAACTGCGCAAAATTGGAAAAGCCAAATTCCAGAAAAGGTGAATGGGCTGCATGTATGGAAAAGCTTGCCATTGTGATCCTTAGTTTTTTACCTGAAAAAAAAGACCTCTTTACAAAATTCTGGAATCACCTTTTACCATGGTAAGAGAGCAACCGTTTTTTAGAAAAAAATTTCTCTAGAGGATTTTGGAAAAGATAATTTGGCAAAAATGGAATTTTTATTAAAAAAAATAACGTTGGGGCATTGCCAGATAAAGTGAATAACATTACAATCCGAGATTAAAAAGAGAGAGGATGGAACATGAGCAAGCAGTTTGTCAGATTAGCGGCTGATATCGTTATTGCTAATTCAACCGGGAAGGGATTTACCACCGAGCAACTCACTCATATGTTAAAATCAGTAGCCGATACCCTGGAAGAATTGGCGATAGAGCCTGGAGGTATGGCGGCAGCAGAACGTCCATCTCCTGAAACCGAAATTCCTAAAGACTGGAAAGCCTCCATCGGAAAAAATACCATAACCTGTTTGATTTGCGGTTATAGCGGCAAGCTGCTCACCCCTCATCTGAAAAGCAAGCATAAAACAACCCCCAAGGAATACCGCAAGCAGTTTGACATTCCGGCCCGCACGCCCCTGGTCTCCAAGGCATATCGGGCCAAGCGCAGCAAGATCGCCAAGGAAACCGGCATCGGCGAAAAGCTGAGAGAGGCCCGCAAGGCCAAAAAGACCTCTGCGTAATGGCAGGGACCGAACTGTTGGGACTTTGACTTCGGGGCTACGAAGGTTGTATGGCCTTAAATGAAAAAGGGGCCGGCAAGATAATTATGCCGGCCTCTTTTTAGTGGAAATCGGACATACACATGGTGATGCCTCACACCAGTCGAGGATAACAGGAATTCAAAAAGGGGCGCAGGCCCGCATCAGTAGTCCGGCTGGCGTTTTTAAAAAAAGCTGATGCGGCCGGAGCCGCCGACCGCGGCGACTTTACTCCGACGGGCTCGGCGTTGCCTCATTGCCGCTGCTCGTGTCCTGACTGTCATCTATCTCATCCATGAATTCAATGGGCCGGTCCTTGGCGTTGGTATAGACGGCAGCCTTCCCTTCGCAGCGAATAATCCCCAATTTTTTTAAGATTTCCATCAGGTTCATAGATTCCTCCCTTTTATTGACATCTTTTACAAGAAATATGCCCTAAGAAAAGGGCAGAACAGAGGCGTTGGCAAATCTTGGCCTGCTGGTTTTATCGGCTGCAAG
This sequence comes from Desulfobaccales bacterium, assembly GCA_049288295.1. Classification (GTDB taxonomy): domain Bacteria; phylum Desulfobacterota; class Desulfobaccia; order Desulfobaccales; family 0-14-0-80-60-11; genus JBGSLA01. Next base: position 708 of record JBAQHL010000456.1, on the reverse strand, counting down.
GCCTTTAGAGTTTAACCTGATCAAATCACCCTGGAGAAACCCAAGAAGGCGGTCCAGATTTATCAATTTATCAGATAGTAAGAAATGATCCTTAATTTTTAAGAAAAATCCGGTGGAATGTTTTTCCGGGATTGTCCTGTAGTTTTTTAATACTAAACAAAACCGTTATTTTTTTAGTTTCACTTGACAGCTTGAGCCTGCCTGCTATATTTCCCCAAGTCAATTTCCGCCTTACCCTGAATTCCCCCGCCTGATCCAGGAGGTTAGATATGGCAAAACGCGCGGACATCAACAAGGTGATGATCATCGGTTCCGGACCCATTATCATCGGCCAGGCCTGTGAATTCGATTATTCCGGCACCCAGGCCTGTAAGGCACTCAGGCAGTTGGGGTATAAAATCGTCCTGGTAAACTCCAACCCGGCCACCATCATGACCGACCCGGATATGGCGGACATTACTTATATCGAGCCCTTGAACCTGGCGCACATGACGGCAATTATCAAGCAGGAAAGGCCGGACGCCCTCCTGCCCAACCTGGGGGGCCAATCGGGCCTGAACCTGTCTTCGGCCCTGGCCAAGGCCGGGGTGCTTGAGGAATACGGCGTTCAGGTCATCGGGGTGGAGGTGGACGCCATCAAGCGGGGTGAAGACCGCCAGGCCTTCAAGGACACCATGAACCGACTGGGGCTGGAGATGCCCAAAAGCG
>JBAQHL010000455.1:0-1752 GCA_049288295.1 Desulfobaccales bacterium | reverse complement strand
CATCCACGTCCGCTCGGGGAAGGGCAAGAAGGATCGCTATGTCATGTCGGGACAGAGCCTTCTGGCCCTGTTGCGCCAGTATTACCAGAAAGCACGGCCGCCAGGAGAGTATCTGTTCCCGGGATATAAACCCCAGCGCCCTATCTGTACCACCGCAGTGAGCCAGGTTTTGCGGAAGGTGGTCCGGCAGGCGGGTTTGTCGAAGAAGGTCACCATGCACACCTTGCGCCACTGCTTTGCCACCCATCTGATGGAGGCCGGCACCGATATCCGTATCGTGCAAGTCCTCCTGGGCCATAGCTCCATCCGCACCACCCTGCGTTATACCCACATCACCGACCGGCTGGTCCAGAAGCTGGTAAGCCCCCTGGATATGATCCAACCCGCCTCGTAAAGGGGGGACCGCATGACCAGACCAGCCCTGGAGGTGGCCCAGATCTTTCGCCGCTATGGCCCAGAGTACCGCAAAGATCATCGCCTCAGTCGCCAACAGCACCAGACCATGCGAGATATCGAACAGTGCCGCACCGCCCGTTTGGGCGGACACCTGGACACGTGCAGCCGTGGCTGCGGCTACCTGGCCATCTCCTACAACTCCTGCCGCAACCGCCACTGTCCCAAGTGCCAGAGCCTCAAGCAGGCCAAGTGGCTGGCAGTGCGCCTTAAGCGACTCCTGCCTGTCCCCTACTTCCACCTGGTGGTCACCCTGCCCCACGAACTCAAGCCCCTGGCCCGGTTCAACCCGGAACTCATCTTCCATCTTCTCTTTGAGAGCGCCTCCCGAGCTCTCCTCCAGTTTGCCCGGGACTATGAACGTCTGCAGGCCCAGGTGGGCTTCACGGCAGTCTTGCACACCTGGGATCAGGACCTCAACTTTCACCCCCATCTGCACCTGGTGGTAACGGGCGGGGGCCTCAGTCCGGACGGCGACAGATGGGTCGCAGCCAGAAACAGCTTCCTCCTCCCCGTCCGGGCGCTCTCGAAGATCATCCGGGGCAAGTTTCTGGAGGCCCTGGAGAAGGCTTTCCGGGAGGGCCGACTGAGGGGCCAGGTTTCCTGTCTGGAAGACCCGGTGCAGTTCCAGCGCTTCCTCAGGAAACTCAGACGAAAAAAGTGGGTCGTCTACGCCAAAGGGGCCTTCGGCGGCTCCCCCAAGGCCTATCATTACCTCAGCCGCTACACCCACCGGGTGGCCATCTCCAACCATCGGCTGGTGAGCCTGGATAGGGGGGAGGTCTCCTTCCGAGCCAGGGACAACAGCCGGCCCGGACACCAGCGGCTGGTGACCATCACCGCCCCGGAGTTTATCCGCCGGTTCCTCTGGCACGTTCTCCCGCCCCGCTTTGTCAAAATCCGTCACTACGGCCTCATGGCCCCCGCCAATGCCAGGACCAAACTGGAAAAAGCCCGGGCCCTCCTCAGCCTCCAAGCCCTGGGAGCCATTGCTGAACCCCCAAACCGGGAGCATGATACCCCGAGCGAGACCAACACCTGGCAGGAAATGCTGCGGGCCCTCACCGGTATGGATCTTACCCTCTGTCCGAACTGCGGCCAGGGAAGGATTATCCGCACCAAGCTGACCGGCCATGAAACCGCCCTGGCACCACCCCTATGGGATTCCTCATGAGCTATCCTTGCTGCACGCTAAGCCTCGCTCCTCCAACTCATCGTGCCTGGCAAGGCACGCTAAGGGATAGGCTCGTCCCCAGTCCGTCCCCAGTCCTATCCTTGCCTGCCCCTGGCCCTCAGGGG
>JBAQHL010000454.1:0-2007 GCA_049288295.1 Desulfobaccales bacterium | reverse complement strand
GATGAGGGGCACATCCCCGCAGAGCACCATGACGGTTTCGGTTTCGGCAGGCACAGCAGGCATGGCCACCTGGACCGCGTGGCCGGTGCCCTGCTGGGGCTCCTGGACCACAAAGCGCAGCCCCTCGATCCCCTCGGCGGCCAGGGCGGCCATGACTTTCTCAGCCTGATAACCCACCACCACCAGGATATCGGGCACTCCTCTCGATTTGAGAGCGTCAATCAAATAGGTGATCATGGGCCGCCCCAGGATCTGGTGGAGCACCTTGGGGTGGCTGGACTTCATGCGGGTCCCCTGACCCGCGGCCAAAAGGACGGCGGTTGTAGAGAGAATTGGTTCCATATTATCTCTTTTAGATAAGCAAGCTTTATGCCATAAGTATGGGTAACTATGTTATTATAAAAAATTGAACGAGAAAAGCCACAGAATCGGGACCATCTCACCTACAGCCGCGGGATGAATTGCCATGACTCCGTCAGATTCCCCTGTACCCCTAGATATTTCTTTGTGGGCTCAGGGCATCGAAAAGGAGTATCAGGAGCGGGACAAAGACCGCCTGCGGCTGCTTGCCCAAGCCATTGATTTAATAGCAGAATATTTCAAGGAAAAAAAGGTGGAAAGCGTTTATCTTACTGGGTCCATCCTCAGGGCGGGCCATTTTTATCCTTTTTCCGACGTGGATATCGCGGTGGCGGGATTGCGCGAAGACTACTGGAGGGTGATGGTGGAACTGGAAGACCTCCTGGACCGGACGGTGGACCTGATCGAACTGGAAAGGTGCCGTTTCTGTGAAGTAATTAAGAAGCACGGCAAGAAAATTGTATGAAAAAAGAAAATCTAGCGATTCTGGCAGGTTATCTAGATAACCAAAAAAATGTTATCCAGCGGCTGATGGCTGAAATTGCCGTCACCCATCCGGACAACCGTGAGAAAATCAGTCACCTGGGATACCTGCTTCACAACCTTTACGGGGCTCTGGAAGATCTTTTCCAAGAGGTTGCCAGGACCTTTGAAAATCGAGTCGAGGACCCCAGCCGCTATCATCGGGAATTGCTCAAGCGCATGGCCCTGGAAATTCCCGGCATAAGACCGGCCCTGCTTTCCCCTGGCGGTCATGCCCTTTTGAACGAATTGAGAGGGTTCAGACACGTGTTTCGTCATGCCTACGACTATGAATTGTCAGCCGAAAAACTAAAGGCCTTGAGGGAAAAGATGGTGGCCCAGTGGGGGCTGGTTGATAGGGATGTGGAAGGTTTTCGGAACTTTTTGCAGCAGGTTTTAGTGAAACTGAGCCAAGACGAGTAGAGTTTTTTCAATAGGGTCAATACCCAGGGATTATCCATGCGCTTGGAGGCATTTAGGATCTCCATTCCCACGATGTTCCCATATTTATCGTAGTCAATAATTACTCCCGGTTTGTCCTCGTCGCTTTCTTCAATGGGAGAATTGCTGAATAAAATGCTCAGTCTGTACCGCACCCGGTTTTCTGGACACAAGTTTTTCTTAGGCCGCCCTGGCGAGTGAAGCCTGGGCGAGCCATTGAACCCTGGCCAGGCAGGGGCTGAGAAAGCCGTTCTTTTCCACCAGCCACTCCCGGTTGTAGGTGTCCACAAAGCGCCGGACCGCCGTCCTCACCTCCTCAAGACTCTGAAACACCCGACCATAGACAACCTGCTCTTTCATTGTCCGGATGAAGCGTTCTGCCACGCCATTGGTCTGAGGTTGCTCGATAAAGGCGAAGCCGGGGCTGATCCCCCAGTGTAAGCTGGTTCTGAAAATGATCCGACAGATACTGGGTGCCGTGGTCCAGGCGCAGGGCCAGGCCCCGGCCGGCGTCCGCCGCCACCGAGCCCACCGTGGTCATGAGACCTTGAGAAATGGGCTCCAGGGCCGCAAACCGGGTTCCCTGTTTGCAAACGTGCCACCCCATGCACTCGGCGTTCCAGTGCTCCACGGCCACGAAGAGCCAACCCCAGCCGTCCTCCACGGTGAAGACCCTGGCGCCGT
>JBAQHL010000453.1:0-2499 GCA_049288295.1 Desulfobaccales bacterium | reverse complement strand
GGATTGGGGAGAGCGGGGGGGGGAGAAAACGTGACCGGAATTTCGCCACCCTCCCCCAACCCCCTCTCATCAAGGGAGGGGGCTTCAGGGCAACCTATTTCCTGATCTAAAAAAAGCGGAGAAATGTGACATTAAAGTTATCTATCGCGATCTTATTAGGAAGAGAAACCGATGGCCAATCCTGAAAAAGAATCTGTTTCCCTGTTAATCAAAGGGGCCTGGGTCCTGCCCATGACTCCGGGGGGGGAAATCTTTGCCCCGGGGGCGGTGGCGATAAAGGGCTCCCGTCTGGCGGCGGTGGGGTCCCAGGAGGAACTTACCCGCGGTTTTGCCCCGGAACGGGTCCTGGAATATTCCCGGGGACTCATCATGCCAGGCCTGATCAACGCTCACACCCATGCAGCCATGGCCCTGTTCCGGGGGCTGGCCGATGACCTCCCCCTGGAAGAGTGGCTCAATAACCACATTTTTCCGGCGGAGCGGCACCTGGATTATGATTTCGTTTATTGGGGCACCCGGCTGGCGGTGGCGGAGATGCTGCTCTCCGGCACCACCACCTTCTGCGACATGTATCTCTTCACCGATGCGGTGGCCCAGGCCGTGGTGGACACGGGCATCCGGGCCGTGGTGGGGGAGGTGCTTTACGATTTTCCTTCCCCCAATTACGGCAGCCCCGCCAACGGCCTGAAGTTCACCGAGGAGCTCTGCCAGGCCTACCGAGGCCATGAACGGGTGCGGGTGGCGGTGCAGCCCCACGCAGTGTACACCTGCTCGCCGGACCTTCTGGAAAAAAGCAAGGCCCTGGCGGACAGCTACAAGACCAGGTGGATCATTCACCTGTCCGAAACCGCTAAAGAGGTGGCGGACTGCCTGGAGAATTACGGGGCCACGCCGGTGGGGCACCTGCACCGACTGGGGCTGCTGGCGGGGAACACCGTGGCCGATCACGCCGTGGCCCTGACCGATCTGGATATGGATCTATTGGCGGCTTCCGGCGCCGGGGTGGCTCACTGCCCGGAATCCAACATGAAACTGGCCAGCGGCATGGCCCCCATTGCGGACCTCTTGGCCCGGGGGGTGCCCGTGGGCCTGGGCACGGACGGCTGCGCCTCCAATAACAACCTGGACATGCTCCAGGAAATGGACACTGCCACCAAGCTGGCCAAGGTGCGGGGGCTTGACCCCACCGCGCTGCCGGCCCCCCAGGCCCTGGGCCTGGCTACCCGTCAGGGCGCGCAGGTGTTGGGTCTCGCAGGGGAGGTGGGCATGCTGGCCCCGGGATTAAAGGCCGATGTGGTGGTTCTTGATTTGGATCAGCCTCACCTGACGCCCATGTATGACCCGTATTCCCACCTGGTGTACGCCGCCACCGGGGCTGATGTCCAGACCGTGTTGGTGGAGGGCCGCCTCCTGGTGGAGGACCGGCGACTGTTGGCCTTTGATCTCACGGAAACCCTGGCCAAGGCCCGGGAATTGGGGAGGAAGGTGAGAAGGACTTTTTGAGATTTGGATTGGGGGAGAGATCCTGAGATTCCCCCCAAGTTCCCCTTAACTGCGGGCGATGATGAAAACCCCCAGGCAGGTGATGAGAATCCCGGCAAAGCGAAAAAGGGTGACATTTTCGCCCAGAAGCTGCCAGGCCAGAATGGCGGTGAAGACGTAACCCAGGCTGATCATGGGATAAGCGTAGCTCACTTCCGCTTTGGCCAGAACAATGAGCCAGACCATGAACCCCATGCCGTAGCAAAACACCCCTAGGATAATAAAAGGATTGACCGCAGCCCGGGAGAAGACCGAAATGAGGCTGTCCAGGGACATGGAGAAGTTTCCCATTTTTGACATGCCGAATTTCAAAGAAAGCTGCCCCACCACGTTGAGGGCCACGTCCAGGAGAATGAGACTCAAAACCAGGTAATTGAGCATTGCTGCCGTTCCTTGTGCCAGGGTTTAGAATACGGTGGTAGGTAAAGAGTATTTCACGTTATAGACAACATGCAGCATGGGTTTGTTACCCTTTAAAAGGCAATCGATCTAAAACCATAACACGTAATTTTCGAAAAAGTTCAGTTTTGATGCAAGAGAATTCTCGTTGGCTTCCGGTTTAAAGGGAGCCCCGGCGGCATTTGATTATTTAGGGGGAGGGGACTGCCCACGGGCTGGAAGCTCGTGCTACCGGGGCCGGTGGTCCCTTAGCTCCTCCCCCGACCCTTTGGGGGAAGTAACTCAGGTCCCTGGCCGTCATCCAGCCTATCCCCTTGACGTGGGAAAATTCTGCTTTCCCAATCCTGCCGGCTTAGACCCTCAATCCAAATTTTGCCATATCTCCGGGCAGTTCCCTCCGGGGCATGGGTTTTGCTATGGAGAACCCCAGGAGGTGCCCATGATTGCCTTGATTCCTGGAATTACGGCCGCGCTGGCCTCATTGCAACCCAAGCAGACTGCATCTTCATCCCAGGGAGGAGATTTTGCCCAAGCATTGCAATCAGCCGCCCAAAAGCT
>JBAQHL010000452.1:0-2506 GCA_049288295.1 Desulfobaccales bacterium | reverse complement strand
TGAAGATGATTTCAAGTCAGCCTGGGACAAGCATTTCGCCCAGTGAAGTTACCAATATTGAACAGATGGGCTTTTGGGTTTTGGTGGACGATAGGTAATATTTCGTTCCCTTTGCAGACTATCCGGTTTTTCAGGGCGCCTCTATCCAACAAATCTTCAATATGCGACGTTTATCACCTAACCAACTGCACTGGCCGGATTTAGACGCAGATATTGAAATCGAAGCCCTCTCACAACCTGATCGTTATCCTTTGGTCTTTAAATAGGGGGATGGCCTGGGATAGGGTTACACCAGTTCCCATCCCGAACCCGGAAGTTAAGCCCGGCAACGCCGATGATACTGCATGGGTGCACAGGTTGGAAACCTGTGCCACCGAGATGTGGTGGGCAGAGCGCACCCTACAGGGGAAAGTAGGACGCTGCCGGAGTTAATTGTATAGCCGCAACCCCGCCTCTGGATGGAGGCGGGGTTTTTTTTGGTTGATCTATAACGCAAAACGTTATAATATAGATGTTATGATCAGGGGGTTCAAGGACAAAGAAGCCGAAAAGCTTTTTTACCGTGAGCCTTCCAGAAAATTACCCCGGGACATACAGCGCCTCGCCCTGCGTAAGCTGCGGATGCTCAACCGGGCAATGACGCTTGATGATATGAGAATTCCCCCTGGCAACCGGTTGGAAGCCCTGAAAGGAGATCGGGAGGGGCAATACAGCATCAGGATCAATAATCAATGGCGGATTTGCTTTCAGTGGAAGGATGGTGATGTTTTTCAGGTTGAAATTGTGGATTACCACTGAGGAAAGGATATGACAGCGCAGAAATTACCTCCAGTTCATCCTGGAGAAATACTCCAGGAAGAATTTATGAAGCCCCTGGGCATAAGTCAGAATCGTCTGGGGCGTGACCTCGGGGTATCACCCCGGCGAATCAACGAGATTGTCCATGGCAAGCGGAGCATCACTGCGGATACAGCCTTAAGACTTAGTCGCTATTTCGGCACTTCGGCAGAATTCTGGCTGGGTTTGCAAACGGATTATGATCTTGATGTGGCTAAGGACGCCCTGGACGAGAAGATTATCCGGGAAGTGATCGTCTTATCTCAGGGAAACTAAGAAATAGGGTCATAACCAGGGGGGTCAGGAACGCCCATCCCGAACTTGGTGAGTTTTGCCCGGCAACGTTGATGAGGCTCCGTGGGTGCACAGGCTGGAAAGCCCGTGTCACCAATAAGTGGTGGGCAGAGCCCACCCTGATATGGTGCGAAGAGCGCACCCTAAAGGGTAAAGTAGGACGCCGCCGGAGTTAATTTTCCCAATTACCAAACCGGCCAAAAGAAATTACCAAGCCGGCCACGAAACTGAGGCGGGTTTTTTATGGAGCCGGCCAGGGCCATCCGTTCCTACTTTTCGACCGGGGGCCCCCGGCAAGCCGGCTTCTTTGGTGGATTTCCTGGCAGGTCTGCGGCAAGTGGGCGTTTTTTCTTTGATAACTAACGAAAATATTATTACAATAACCCGACTGCCTAATCTGCCCGGAGGTGAGAGCGATGGTGGATCAGAACAGAAGAGAAGCCTTTTTGGAGAAATATAAAAATGGCGCCAAGGTCTGGTCCGGCGGGACCTTTACGGGTTACTTGAACCTCAGGTCCTTGCTGGATGAGCTGCCCATTTCGGACGTGGCCGAGGCCACCCGGGACTATCCCCGGCGCTACCACGGCATACCGGACAACGTTTATGGCGAGCTAATTCACAATCTCCTGTCCTTCGAGGGCTACTTAAGGGACAGGGCCTTTCACATCGATGAATGCGCCATTGACCCCATTATCAAGAATGGGAGTTTTCTTTACCAGTTCAGCATCCGCTATACCACCAAGGCAGGGGAGGAGCGGGCGCGGACCTATGAAGTGGCCCGGAGCGACGAAAGGAATTATCTTTTTTTTGCAGACCCCTTAAAATCCTAGGCCAGCTATCCCGGCTGCAGGTGGCCCGGGAGGCGCCTCCAAGATTTTCCTTCACGCCCGCTCAGGTAGCGGGCGTTTTTTTTATGACCAGTAACCAAGCATGGCAGGGCTTGCATGCGCATTCTCTAACCTTAAATTTAGGTAGATTAAGAAAAGCGGCCTTATCGCCAGGTTAGTGAGGTATTCCTGGGGGGCCGGGGAGCAGGAGTCGCAGCGGCACAGGTTGGAAAGCCCTTGCCACCTTTTGACGGCAAACCGGTATCAAGGAGCTTTTTGAAAGTTAACCTGGCAGTGTCAGCAAAAAGGATGAACATATGCCGGAAAAACCTGTTAACACCCTGTCCCGTCAAAACCTGGCCGATTATTTGGAGGACCTGGCCCGGGGGCTCAGACAGGGAAAGGTGAAGGTTGATGGGGCCGCCTGGACGGTGCCGGAGAGGGTGGAGGCCGAACTGCACCTCAAGGAAAAAAAGGGCAGCCTGGTACTCAAACTGAAATGCCGGTGGGAGACCCTGAAGGAATATAAACCGGAGGCCCGGGAGCCG
>JBAQHL010000451.1:0-8384 GCA_049288295.1 Desulfobaccales bacterium | reverse complement strand
AGCTTTTTGGCCTGGGTCCCTTTGCCTGCACCCGGTCCGCCCAACAGGATAAGATTCATACAAGCCTCCTTTAAGAGCTGTAAGCTGTAGGCTTTAAGCCTTAAGCTTAAAAACATATAGAAAATTTTGTTCTACCTGGTGCTACACTCTTGTTGGACTATCCTCTTCCTATTTTTTCACTTTTCGGCTTTAAGCTTAACGCTTATGGCTTATAGCTTATGGCTTCTTTACCGTCTCACCCGGCCGATCCGTTTTTTCATAAAGCCTTCATAGTGGCGGGTGAGCATGTGGGATTCGATCTGGCCCATGGTGTCCATGGCCACCCCCACTACGATGAGAAGGGCCGTGCCGCCGAAGTAAAAGGGCACGTTGAAACGGGACACCAGGATGGTGGGGAGTACGCAGACCGCCGCCACATAGAGGGCCCCGCCCAGGGTAATGCGGGTCAGGATCCGGTCGATATAATCCGCAGTGGGTTTGCCGGGCCTGAGCCCCGGGATATAACCGCCCCATTTTTTCAGGTTATCCGCCACGTCCACCGGGTTGAAGGTCACCGCCGTGTAAAAATAACAGAAAAAGATAATGAGAATGACATATAAGACTTCATGGAGCCAGAAGCCCGGTGACACCAGGTCGAAAAAATACCTGATCTTTTCGTTTTCAATAAAGCTTCCCAATGTGGCCGGAAACATCAAGAGGGAGGAAGCGAAAATGGGCGGGATCACGCCGGAAACGTTCACCTTCAGGGGCAGGTGGGTGGTCTGGCCCCCGAACATGCGGCGGCCCACGACCCGCCTGGCATATTGCACCGGTATGCGCCGCTGGGCCCGCTCCACAAAGACAATGACCGCCACCACCCCCACCATGACCGCCACCAGGAAGATCATGACGATGAAGGGCAGTTCCCCGGTCTTAATCAACTGAAAGGTATTGATGATGGCGGAGGGCAGCCGGGCCACGATGCCTGCGAAGATGATCAGGGAAATACCGTTGCCGATACCCCGCTCCGTGATGATTTCCCCCAGCCACATGATGAAGGCCGTGCCCGAAGTCAGGGTGAGGACCGTCATGAGACGAAAGCTCCAACCCGGATTCAAGACCACCGTGCCTTCGGCGCCGCCCATGCCTTCCAGGGCGAAGCTGATGCCCAAACCCTGAATCGCGGCAATAACCAGGGTGCCGTAGCGGGTATACTGTTTGACCTTCTTGATGCCGGCGTCGCCTTCCTTGTAAAGGCGGTCAATAGTGGGAATAACCACCTTCAGAAGCTCCATGATAATGGAGGCGCTGATGTAGGGCATGATTCCCAGGGCGAACACGCTCAGACGTTCAAGGGCTCCCCCGGAAAACATGTCAAACAGTCCGAAGATGGTGCGCTGCTGGCGGGCGAAAAAAGACATGAGGGCTTCGGCGTCCACCCCCGGCGTGGGGATGAAACAGCCGACCCGATACACCGCCAACATGAGGAGCGTGAAAATAATCCGTCTTTTCAGCTCTGGAATCTTGCCGATATTGGCAAAGCCGCCGGCCAACTTAGATGACCTCCACCTTGCCCCCGGCGGCCTCGATGCGGGCCTTGGCCTGGGCGCTTACGGCCTGAACTTTGACGGTCAAGGGGACGGTCACTTCCCCCTGGCCCAGGAGCTTGACGGCCCCCGCCTGCCCTTTCACCAGGCCGGCCCGGCGCAGGATCTCGCCATCCACCACGCTGTCGGCGGCAAAGACCGACAGGTCCCGCAAATTAATGATGGCGTAGCTCTTCTTGAAAATGTTGGTGAAACCCCGTTTGGGCATCCGCCGGGTCAAGGGCATCTGGCCACCCTCAAAACCGGGCCTGACGCCGCCGCCGGCCCGGGAATTCTGGCCTTTGGAGCCCCGCGCTGCGGTTTTGCCCCAACCGGAGCCCGGCCCCCGCCCTACCCTTTTCGCCTTGTGCTTGGCGCCCGGCGCCGGCGCTAACTCACTGAGCCGCATAACTACTCTCCCTCCGGCAGCCGCTGCACCTTCAACAGATGCCGCACCTGGTTGACCATGCCGGCCACCGCCGGGGTCTCCTTGAGACGCACGGTTTTGTTCATTTTGGTCAACCCCAGGGTTTTAACGGTGATCCGATGATTCTCCGGTCTACCCAGGGGGCTTCTAATCAGGGTAATTTCCAATATCATGATCGTCACCCTCTCCCCACTTTTGTCCATGGGGGGTTAAGGGATTCCTCTTTTTTATAAGCAGTCTATGCCAGTAATTCCGCCAGGGGCCGATTGCGGCGCTGAGCCACCTGTTCGGGGCTGGACAACTGCCGCAGGGCCTCCATGGTGGCCTTCACCGCGTTGTGGGGGTTGTTGGAGCCCAGGCACTTGGTCAGCACATTTTTGATACCGGCCACTTCCACCACGGCCCGCACCGGCCCGCCGGCGATGACCCCGGTGCCTTCCGTCGCCGGGCGCAGCAGCACCCGGCCGGAGCCGAACTCGCCCACCACCGCATAGGGAATGGTGTTATGCAGGATAGGCACCTGAATCATCTCTTTTTTGGCTTTTTCCAGGGCCTTCCGTATGGCTTCCGGCACTTCCTGGGCCTTGCCCAGGCCAGCGCCCACCTTGCCTTGACCATCACCCACCACCACAATGGCGCTGAAGCGAAAACGGCGGCCGCCCTTCACCACTTTGGCTACGCGGTTAATGCTCACCACCTTGTCTACAAACTGAATTTCCGACGCCTCGGTTTCGAACAAGCCAACCTCCCGGTAGAGCTGTAAGCTTTAAGCCTTAGGCTTTAAGCTTAAAATAATATGAATGATATCTGTTTTATATGGTGATTTGTCTTTCCCAATTAGCTGTTAGCTTTTAGTCTTTAAGCTTATGGCTTACAGCTTAAAGCTTAGAGCTAAAAAATTAAGCCATTCTCCCGGCAACTGTCTGCCAGGCTTTTCACCCGGCCGTGGTAGAGAAAGCCGTTGCGGTCAAAAACCACCTGCTCAATGCCCTTAGTCTTGGCCTTGTCGGCCAGGAGTTTGCCCACTTCCCGGGCCGCATCCTTCTTCTTGAGCCCCCCCAGCTTAGCCTTGATTTCAGGAGAAAGAGTCCCGGCCGCCACCAGGGTGGTTCCCTGGAGATCGTCAATGATCTGGGCGTAAATATGCTTGGAACTCCGAAACACCGAGAGGCGGGGCCTGTCGGTGGAGCCGCTGAGGTTCTTGCGAATGCGCCGTTTCCGTTTCAGGCGCATGGACACCCGGGGATTCATCTTGCTCATGATTGCAACCTCAATTGAGCCTTAGGCTGTAAGCTTTAAGCTTTAAATTCTTCCCTGACCTGGCGTTAATGATCTTGAAATCCACTTTGCTATTTGGGGGGTAAGGTTTTAAGCTTATTGCTTAAGGCTTAAAGCTTATAGCCAATACTTACCTGCCGCCCGCTTTACCCGCCTTCTTGCGCAGTTTCTCGCCGGCATAGCGCACGCCCTTGCCTTTGTAGACGTCCGGCGGACGGAGCGAGCGGATGTTGGCGGCGAGCTGCCCAAGCTGTTCTTTATCAAAGCCCTTGAGCTCAAAGCGGGTGCCCTTGTCCAGGACTTCGGCCTTAATGCCCTTGGGCAGGGGAAATTCCACCGGCTTGGAGTAACCCAGGTTGAAGACCAGGGCCTCACCCTTGGCTTCCACCTTGTAGCCGGTGCCCACGATCTCCATGACCCGGGTAAAGCCCGTGCTGACGCCCGTGACCATATTGGCCACCAGGGTCCGGGTCAGGCCCCAATAGGCCCGGCTCAAACGGCCGTCATCCTGGGGCACCACCCGGATTTCCTGGTCGCTCATTTCCAGGTTCACCCGGGGAGGCAGTTCCCGGGACAGGGTCCCCTGACCACCGGTGACCGTGAGGTGACGGTGATCCAGCTTAATTTTCACTCCGGACGGCACCGGAATCGGTTGTTTGCCGATGCGACTCATGGCTCACCCTACCAGACCTGACACAGGACTTCGCCGCCCACCCCGAGCTTGCGGGCCTGACGGTCGGTCATCACCCCTTTGGAGGTGGAAACCACGGCCACGCCCAGGCCGCCCTGGACCTTGGGGAGCTCCTCGCAGCCGGCATATACCCGCCGGCTCGGCTTGCTCACCCGCTCGATGCGGTGAATCAGTGGCAGGTTCTGGTCGTCATATTTGAGGTAGACCCTTAGGATCCCCTGCTTGTTGTCTTTAATAACCTTATAGTTCTTGATAAAGCCCTCATCTTTGAAGATGCGGGCCAACGAAATCTTCATCCGGGAGGCGGGAATATCCACCTTGTCGAACCTGGCCTTACCGCCGTTGCGGATACGGGTCAGCATGTCCCCGATGTTGTCTGTCATACTCATAGTCGTTTTCCCCCGCCTACCAACTGGACTTCATGACCCCGGGGATTTCCCCCTTCAAGGCCATGTTTCGGAAGCAGATGCGGCAGATGCCGAACTTCCGTAAAAAGGCCCGGGGGCGACCGCACAGGGGACAACGGTTGTAATTCCGCACCGGAAATTTCGGGGTGCGCTGATGCTTGGCAATCTGCGATTTTTTAGCCATGCTGTTCTCCGCAACTATTTCCTGAAGGGCAAGCCCATAAGGGCCAACAACTTTCTGCCCTCTTCGTCCGTGGGCGCTGTGGTCACAATGGTGATGTTCATGCCCTTTACTTTGTCAATCTTGTCGTAGTCGATTTCCGGAAAAATGATCTGCTCTTTAATGCCCAGGGTGTAATTGCCCCGGCCGTCAAAGGACTTGTCGGAGAGCCCCCGGAAATCCCGCACCCGGGCCAGCACCACATTCACCAGCTTGTCGAAAAAGTGATACATCCGGTCCTTGCGCAGGGTCACCATCACGCCGATGGGCATGCCTTCCCGGAGCTTAAACGCCGCAATGGAGCGCTTGGCCCGGGTGATCACCGGCTTCTGCCCGGTAATGGCCGCCAACTCAACGCTGGCCGATTCCAGGAGTTTGATATTCTGAATGGCTTCGCCGAGCCCCAGGTTGACCACGATCTTTTCCAGCTTGGGGACCTGCATGGGGCTTTTGTAGCGAAACTCCTGCATCATTTGGGGCACGCAATCCTGGCGGTAAAAATCCTGGAGCCGGGCCGGCACTTTTTCAATCGGCTTTTTCGCCGCCTTTTCCGTTACTTTCCCAGCCGCCGCCGGCGCTTTCTCAGCCTTTTTCTTCGGCGCTTTTTCAGACTTTTTCTCAGCCATCGATGAGTTCCTTGCACTTCCGGCACACCCGGGATTTCTTCTGGTCTGCGGTGGTGGTAACCCGAAAACGCCCGCCCGTGGCGCACTTGGGGCAAATGAGCCGCACCTTGGAGACATGCAGGGGCGATTCCTTCTCGATGATGCCACCCTGGCCGGTGGTGGGACTGGGGCGGGAGTGCCGCTTGACAATATTCACTTTTTCCACCAGCACCTGGTTTTTGTCCCGGACAACCTTGAGAATTTTGCCGGTTTTGCCTTTTTCCCGGCCGGAGAGCACCTCCACCAGGTCGTTTTTCTTTAAGAGAATGGGCACCGGCTCTATCTTCTTTTTGAATTTCAGCATATTAGAGCACCTCAGGGGCCAGGGAGATGATCTTCATGAAGCGCTTGGCCCTGAGCTCCCGGGCTACCGGCCCGAAGATCCGAGTGCCGATGGGATCGCCCTGGGTGTTGATCAGCACTGCGGAATTGTCATCAAACTTGATATAAGAGCCGTCGGCCCGCCGGGTTTCTTTGGCAGTGCGCACCACCACGGCCCGCATGACGTCACCCTTTTTCACCTTGGAGTGGGGCAACGCCTCCTTAACCGACACCACGATAATATCCCCCACCCGGGCGTAACGTCTTCTCGTCCCACCCAGAACCCGGATGCAGAAAAGGCGCTTGGCTCCGGAATTGTCGGCCACGGTTAAGTTGGTATGAACCTGGATCATGGTTGTTATCCTGTATCAGCAACAGGTGCTGGAAGTTGGCAGTTTTCTGTTACTGGGCTTTTTCTATGATCTGCTTGACCCGCCAGTTTTTGTCCCGGCTCAGGGGTCTGGTCTCCTCGATGAGCACCTTGTCCCCCACTTTACAAAGATTTTCAGGGTCGTGAGCCTTGAACTTGTTGCGCCGCCGAATGATCTTGTGGTAGAGGGGATGGGACACCAGGCGTTTTACTTCCACCACCACGGTCTTGTCCATTTTGTCGCTGACCACGATGCCTTCTCTGGTTTTGCGCACGCCGCGTTTCTTTTCCATAATCGGTCCCCTACCACTTCTCCCCGGTCTTTTCTTTGAGCACCGTTTTCAGCCGGGCCAGGTCATGACGGGCCCCCTTGAGCCGGCTGGTATTTTCCAACTGGTTGGAGTTATGCTGAAAATTGAGTTTGAACAGCTCCTCGTTGATTTCTTTCAGCTTGGCCGCCAACTCTTCCGTGGTCAATTCCCGTAAATCCGCTGCTTTCATGATGCCTCAGCCGCCCCCGGGGCCATTTCCCGGACCAGGACTTTGGTAGGAATGGGAAGTTTCATGGCTGCCAGGCGCAAGGCCTCCTTGGCCACCTCTGGAGCCACTCCGGCCAGCTCATAGAGGATGCGGCCGGGCCTGACCACGGCCACCCAGCCTTCAGGGCTCCCCTTACCTTTACCCATGCGGGTTTCCGCCGGTTTCTTGGTGTAAGGCTTATCCGGAAAAATGCGGATCCAGATCTTGCCGCCCCGTTTCATGTGACGGGTGATGGCAATCCGGGCCGCCTCGATTTGCTGGTTGGTGATCCAGGCCGCCTCCAGGGCCATAAGCCCGTATTCGCCGAAGGCCAGGTAATTGCCCCGCATGGCCTTGCCCCTTCTGCGGCCTTTCTGCACTTTACGATGTTTAACGCGTTTTGGACTCAGCATTGTCGTATCCTAGGACGCCACCGTCATGGCTGGTGGCGGCTGCCTATCTTTCCGTTTCGGGTTTTGAGAGTTTGAGTTTTGCGAAAAAAACCTGAAACACTCGTAACTCTAAAATCCCGCTTCCTCGGTCCCCAGGAGCTCCCCATGGAAGATCCAGGTTTTGACCCCGATGACCCCATAGGTGGTCATGGCTTCGGCAAAGCCGTAATCAATGTAAGCCCTGAGCGTGTGCAGCGGCACCCGGCCTTCCCGGTACCACTCCTGCCGGGCGATTTCGGCGCCGGCCAGGCGGCCCTTGACCCGCACTTTGATGCCCTTGGCCCCGAATTTGAGGGCCTGGCCCACTCCTTTTTTCATGGCCCGGCGGAAGGACACCCGGCGTTCCAACTGCATGGCGATATTTTCCGCCACCAACTGGGCGTTCACTTCGGGCTTGCGCACTTCGTGCACATCTATGATCAGGTCCCGACCCACCAATTTTTCCAGGCGGCGCCGCAGGTCCTCGATTTTCTTCCCTTTTTGTCCTATAACCATACCCGGCCGGGAAGTGTGGATCTTGATGGTCAGCTTCTGGGCCGCCCGTTTGATGTCCACCCCGGCGATCCCAGCCCCCTTGAATTCCGGATCTTTCTTGATGAAATCCCTGATCTTCCGGTCCTCAAAAACTAAAGCGGCAAAGTCCTTCTTGGCGAACCACACGGAGTCCCAACTACGGTAGACACCTAAACGGAATCCAATGGGATGTACTTTTTGACCCACGC
This sequence comes from Desulfobaccales bacterium, assembly GCA_049288295.1. Taxonomy (GTDB): domain Bacteria; phylum Desulfobacterota; class Desulfobaccia; order Desulfobaccales; family 0-14-0-80-60-11; genus JBGSLA01. The sequence goes on along the minus strand of JBAQHL010000451.1, from coordinate 747 downwards.
CTCCTCCTTAGCGCTTCGTTTTCACCGTTTTTTTGGCCGGTCCTTCGGCCAACACCACGGTGACGTGGCTCATTCTCTTAATGATGCGGTTCACCCTGCCCATGGCCCGGGCCATGAAGCGTTTCAGGGTAGGCCCGCCATCCACGGCAATGGTTTTGATAAACAGGGTATCCACATCGATCTGGGGCCGCTGCTCGGCGTTGGCCACGGCCTGCGCCATCACCTTGTGCATCAGGCGGGCCCCCTTGTGGTTGATGAATTTCAGGAGGTGCAAGGCCTCCTCCACGTTCTTCCCCGTCAGGGGCCGGGCCACCAGCCGCAGCTTGGTGGGGGAGATGCGCAGGTATTTGGCTCGCGCCGTGATTTCCATAGCTATTTCCTACCCACCTTGGTCTTGCGGTCGCCGGCATGGCCCCCGAAGTGGCGCGTGGGGGAAAATTCACCCAGCTTGTGTCCCACCATGTTTTCCGTGACATAGACGGGGATGAATTTCTTGCCGTTGTGCACCGCCAGGGTCAAGCCGATGAAATCCGGGGTGATGGTGGAGCGCCGGGACCAGGTCTTGATGACCCGGCGGTCCTGAGTCTCCCTGGCATGATTCACCTTGACCAGGAGGTTGGTATCGACAAACGGTCCCTTTTTCAGTGAACGGGCCACGATCTACCTCTACTTCCGCCGCTTGATGATGGCGCGGTCGCTTTCTTTGTTCTTCCGGGTTTTATAGCCTTTAGTGGGCACGCCCCAGGG
>JBAQHL010000450.1:0-1556 GCA_049288295.1 Desulfobaccales bacterium | reverse complement strand
TCAAATGGCTGGGAACATATCCGCTGGAGAGAATTTTATCCTGGTTTTCTCAAGTGATCCAGGAAATTCCTGGTTCCAGCGGCTTCGTGTTCCTTTTGTGCGGCTGTTTTGCTTTAGGACTTGATGGCCTCAGCCAGATTCTTCCCCAACAGGAAGCATTGCTCAAGGGTTTCCATGGTCGGCGCGCCCTTGACCTGAACAGTGGGCTCCACCACCGTCCAGTTGCCCACGGAGGCAAACTCCTGGATCTCCTTGACCGCCCCGCCGCTCCAGCCGTACGACCCGAAAATACCTAAATGGCGATTTTCCGCCGCGCCCTTGTCCTTGAGGAAATCAAGCAGGAGGCGCAAAGGCGGGAACAGTCGGTTGTCATAGGTGCAACTCCCCAAGGCGAGGCCTTTAAACCGCCAGGCATCGGTGAGAATATAGGAGAGGTGAGAGGTGGAGGCGTGGTGCATCCTGATTTCCTTTACCCCTGCTTCCGCCAGGGCCCGGGCCACGGCCTCGGCCATCCGTTGCGTGTTGGCGTACATGGAGCCGTAGGCGATGACCGCCCCCGGCTCGGTCTGATGACTGCTCCAACGGTCGTATTGCTTGAGGATATGGTGGGGATTCTGCCGCCAGATGGGGCCATGGGCTGCCGCAATGGTCTCGATTTCCAGCCCCTTCAGGCGGGCCAGGGCCTTTTGCACCATGGGACTGAATTTGCCGACGATGTTGGAAAAATATCGCAAGGTCTCATTCTCAAAGTAATCCACCTTAACTTCGTCATCGAAAATCCCCCCCTCCAGGGCCCCGAATCCCCCGAAGGCGTCTCCGGAAAAGAGGATTTTGGCCGTGGTTTCATAGGTCATCATGGTTTCGGGCCAATGGATCATGGGCGTCAAGTAAAAGGTCAGTTTATGATGCCCTAGATCCAAGACATCCCCCTCATTCACCACCATCAGGGGCGAGGTGATGCCGTAATAGGACTCCAGAAACTCTGCGGTTCGTTTGTTCCCGACGATCTTCATCTCAGGAAAAAGCTTGGGGAACAGCTTCAGGCTGCCGGAGTGGTCCGGCTCCATGTGGTTGATAACGAGATAGTCAAGGGTCCTGCCGGGAGGCAGCAACTGTTCTATTTTACTCACGAGATTGGGCAGGAATGATTGTTTAACCGTGTCGATAAGGGCTATTTTGTCGTCCACAATAAGATAACTGTTGTAGCTGACGCCTTTGGGCAGCGGCCACAAGTTCTCAAATAATTGGGTCTCGTAGTCGTTGACCCCCACCCAATAAATATGGCCGCATACCGCAATGGGGTGTTTCATGAGATTCTACCCTCCAAGGCCTTTGAAATTAAGGATTTTGAGCTCTCTCGGTCACATCATCCGGCGCCCCGCAAGCCTCCGCAGCATGTTTAATGTCAGCCAGCAATTTTTTGGTCAGCCGGTGCAGTTTTTGGGGAATGAACAGCAACCTGGAGAAAAAAAACAGAGGCCCACTGAATTGTTCGGTGCTGGTGACCATAACCCCATCACCAACTTCCTGGAATTCAAAGCGATGCACCGCATGGA
>JBAQHL010000449.1:0-1560 GCA_049288295.1 Desulfobaccales bacterium | reverse complement strand
AGCCATGCCATCCTGGAGGTCTCCTCCCATGCCCTCATGCAGCACCGGGTGGATTTTTCCAGGTTCGCGGCCGGGATTTTTACCAACCTCTCCCAGGACCACCTGGATTATCACCTGGATCTGGACGACTATTTCCGGGCCAAGTCCCGGCTTTTTTTTGAGGTTCTCAAAAACGGCGCCGGACGGCATGGTCTGGCGGTCCTTAATCTTGACGACCCCTGGGGGCGTGAGCTCCACACACGGATTGATTCCCCCAAGATTACCTACGGACATCATCCGGAAAGTTCGGTGCGCCCCCTGTCTTTCCAATACCACCGCCATGGTCTGGAGGCCGTGTTGGCAACGCCGGTGGGGGAACTGGCTGTATCTTCACATATGGTGGGTCCCTATAACCTGGCCAATATCATGGCGGCCACCGCCACGGCCCTTGGGCTGGGAGTCAGCCCCGAGGCCGTGAAGACGGGTCTGGCCGGGCTGGCCGGGGTGCCGGGCCGCTTGCAGCGCCTGGGACCGCCGGAGGGGCCCAGTGTTTTTGTGGACTACGCCCACACCCCGGATGCCCTGGCCCAGGTCTTGGCCGCCCTTAATTCTTTGGATTTTTCCCGCATCATCACCGTGTTCGGCTGCGGCGGCGACCGGGACCGCACCAAGCGCCCCCTGATGGGCCAGGCCGCGGCCCAGGGAAGCGGGCTGGTGGTGGTCACCAGCGACAATCCCCGCACCGAGCAGCCGGAGGCCATTATCGAGGACATCGAGGCGGGCCTCAGGGCCATGGGTTATCCTCGCCTCAGTCTGGCAGCGGCCCGGCGCGGCGAGCGCGGCTACTTGACGGCGCCGGACCGCCGGGAGGCCATCCACCTGGCCGTCGGCCTGGCGGGCAGGCCCGACGCGGTGCTTGTGGCCGGGAAGGGTCATGAAGATTACCAGATTTGGGGCGAAGAGAGGATCCACTTCGATGATCGGGAAGAGGTCCAGGAAGCCTTGAGGGAGTAAAAGCGCTGATGCCAGCTACCTTCACCGCCGCCGACATTGCCGCCGCCACCCGGGGCACCCTGGTCCTGGGGTGTGCCGAACATGGGTTTGTGGGCGTGAGCACAGATTCCCGCACCTGCCAGGCCGGGGAGCTTTTCGTGCCCTTAAGAGGCGAGCGCCACGACGGCCATGATTATATTCCCAAAGTTCTGGCCCGGGGCGTGCGGGGGGTGGTGGTGGAAAACAGGGTGCGGGGCCGCAAGGGCTTTCTGTCAGACCTTCCCAAAGACCTCACCGTGGTGGCCGTAGCCGACACCCTGGAGGCCCTGGGAGACCTGGCCCGGGCCTGGCGCCGGCGCTTTGCCATACCGGTGGTCTCCCTTACCGGCAGTTGCGGCAAAACCACGGCCAAGGAAATGATGGCCCTGATCCTCAGCCAGTATTACCGGGTCCTGAAAAACGACCTGAACCTGAACAATCTCATCGGTCTTCCCCAGACGCTTTTGCAACTGGACTCCACCTACGAGGCCGCGGTGGTGGAAATGGGCATGAACCGCTTCGGGGAAATCCGGCGTTTGACAGAAATCA
>JBAQHL010000448.1:0-1639 GCA_049288295.1 Desulfobaccales bacterium | reverse complement strand
GTGGCGGAAGGGGCAAAGAAATTGCCGCTGCTGCGCCGCCAGATTCCCAAACCCAAAGAGCGCACCATCCGCATGGAGCGGGAAGTGAAGTAATAGTGTTCTCGGTTTTCGGTTTTCTGTTTTCGGTTGAATAAGGAACTACAATGAACCAGACCAGAATGGTAGGGCGGGCCTCCGTGCCGGCCACTCAAGGCGGCCAGAGACGGCCGCCCTACCAGAATCTGCTTGTTTTTTCTATGGATGAAGACGGTGCCAATTTTTTGTAATGTATTCCTGGGACGCAATATTAGGGAGTGCCGTCCACGCCGGTAATGGTGGACCTGGGCTGCCCTAAAAAAATACTGGTAAATCAGACTTTTTTGCGAGTGTTCCTGTGGTGAACTGGAAAATATTGTGCCTGGGGTTAGTGTGCTGCCTGGCGCTGGGGTGTGGGGGTGCGGCCAAATCCACCCTGCCGGACCTGCGCCAGGAAGCGGTGAAGCTCAACGACGAGGGCTATCAGTATTACCGGGAGTCCAAGTGGCGCCAGGCCCGGCAAAAATTCACCGAGGCCTTGAAGATGAACCGCCTCATTGACCACCGGCCGGGCATCGCCGCCAACCTCAATAATCTGGGCGCGGTGGCCCAGGAGCAGGGGAACCTGGCGGAGGCGGAAAAATTGTACCAGGACGCGCTCATCATCCAGGAGGGCCTGGGCAGCGCCGCCGGCATCTGCGAGGCCTTAAATAACCTGGGCACGGTGGCTGCCGGCCAGGGGCGCTGGTATGAGGCGGGCAACCTCTATCAACAGGCCCTGGGGTATGCCCGCAGCCTGCCGCCCGGACCCCTTCTGGCCCTCACTCTCATGCACCAGGGGGATGTGGCCCGGCGCCAAAGGAATTTTCAGCTGGCCCTGGACCTGTACCAGCAAGCCCTGGCCATCGACACCGCCGGGAAAAACCGGGAAGGCAAGCCCGTGCGCTGGACGCGTCTCGGGCGGGTCTACCTTGACATGTCTGATTACGCCTCGTCTCGCCGCTACTTCCTCATGGCTCTCGAGGAATTTCGGCGTTTGGAAAGGACCAGCGGCATCATCGATGCGCTGGAGGGCATGGTCAATCTCGCTTTGGCCCAGGGGGACCGGTTTGAGGCCCAGTTGCACGGCGAGCGCTTGCTGAAAATCTACCAGGTCCGGGGCCAGACCCGGGAGGCGGAACGCCTGGAAGCTCTCCTCAAAAAGAATATTAGATAGCCAGCCACAGGGACGCAGACCTTGCTTTTTTCAACCCCCCAGCGGGCCGCGCTGATCAGTGTCATCTCCAACACCGTGCTGGTGGCGGCCAAACTCCTGGTGGCCTATCTGAGCGGCAGCGCCGCCCTGCTCAGCGAGGCTCTGCACAGCGGCCTTGATCTTCTGGCCTCCTCCATTGCCTGGGTTTCCCTTCTTTTTGCTGCGCATCCCCCTGACCGGGAGCACCCTTACGGTAATGGCAAGTGGGAAAATATCAGCGCTTTTTTAGAGGGCCTCCTTATTTTGATGGTGGCCCTGTGGGTGTTTTATGAGGCCGGTCAGCGGCTTTTCACCCCGGTGGCCATCACTCACCTGCCCCTGGCCATGGGTGTGCTGTGGGCCTCAGCCCTGGTGAATGCGTCTGTGTCT
>JBAQHL010000447.1:0-2740 GCA_049288295.1 Desulfobaccales bacterium | reverse complement strand
CCATGGGGGTGCACACCGGGGACAGCATCACCGTGGCCCCGGCCCAAACCCTCAGCGACCGGGAATACCAGTTCATGCGAGACGCTTCTCTCGCCATCATGCGGGAAATCGGCGTGGAAACCGGCGGCAGCAACATTCAGTTCGCGGTGAATCCCGATACCGGTGAGATGGTGATCATCGAGATGAATCCCCGGGTGTCCCGCTCCTCGGCTTTGGCCTCCAAGGCCACGGGCTTCCCCATTGCCAAGATTGCGGCCAAACTGGCGGTGGGCTTCACCCTGGACGAAATCAAAAATGACATCACCAAGGAAACCTACGCCAGTTTCGAGCCCACCATCGATTACGTGGTGGTGAAAATCCCCCGCTGGACCTTCGAGAAGTTTCCCGGGGCCGAGGACCTCTTGACCACGTCCATGAAGTCCGTGGGCGAGGTCATGGCCATCGGCCGTACCTTCAAGGAGGCCCTGCAAAAGGGCATTAGGTCGCTCGAAATCTCCCGCTTCGGTCTGGGGCATGACGGCAATGACCTGCCGGATCTGGCTCCGGATGAACTCAGAGCCGGGCTCATCACCCCCAACAGCCAGCGCCTCTTTTATCTGCGCCAGGCCTTGCGGGACGGCATGAGTGTGGAAGAAATTTTTGAGCTGACGAAAATCGACCCCTGGTTTCTTTATCAAATCAAAGACCTGGTGGAGTTTTCCGAAGAGCTGGCCACCTTCGGCGTGCTGTTGCGCCAGGGCCGGGGGCAGGAGCAGGTTGCCGACATGCTCCGCCGGGCCAAGGAATACGGTTTCTCCGACCGGCAACTGGCCCATCTCTGGGGGGGGAAAGAGGAAAACCTGGCGGAAATGCGCCAGGAGCACGGCATTCAGCCGGTGTACAAGCTGGTGGACACCTGCGCCGCCGAGTTCGAGGCCTATACGCCCTATTATTATTCCACCTACGACTTTGAGAGCGAGGCTCGCCCAGGAAACCGGGACAAGGTGGCCATTCTGGGGGGCGGCCCCAACCGCATCGGCCAGGGCATCGAATTCGACTACTGCTGCTGCCAGGCCTCCTTTGCCTTAAGAGAAATGGGCCTCGAATCCATCATGGTGAACTCCAACCCCGAGACCGTGTCCACGGACTACGACACCTCGGACAAGCTCTTTTTTGAGCCCCTCACCCGGGAAGACGTGCTGAACATCGTGGCCACGGAAAAGCCCCGGGGCCTGATTCTGCAGTTCGGCGGCCAGACCCCCCTGAACCTGGCCGTGCCCCTGGGCCAGGCCGGGGTGCACATCCTGGGGACCCCGGCGGACGCCATCGACCGGGCCGAGGACCGGGAGCGCTTCAAGCAGATGCTGGCCAAGCTGCGCCTCAAGCAACCGCCCAACGCCACGGCCACGAGCGTCGAGAAGGCCCTGGCCATTGCGCACGAGATCACCTACCCGGTGCTGGTGCGGCCCTCCTATGTGTTGGGCGGGCGGGCCATGCAAATCGTGGCCGACGACGGGGCCTTGGTCAATTTCATGAAATGGGCCCTGGCCGCCTCCCCCGAGCATCCCATCCTCATCGACAAGTTCCTGGAAGACGCCATCGAGGTGGACGTGGACGCCATCAGCGACGGCACGGACACCGTCCTCGGCGGCATCATGGAGCACATCGAGGAGGCGGGCATCCACTCCGGGGACTCGGCCTGTGTCTTGCCGCCGTACTCCTTGTCCCCGGAAATCCAGGAAGATATTAAGCGGCAGACCAGGGCCCTGGCCCGGGAGTTGGGCGTCATCGGCCTCATGAACATCCAGTTTGCGGTGAAAGACGGCCAGGTTTACGTCCTGGAGGTCAATCCCCGGGCCTCCCGCACCGTGCCCTTTGTGTCCAAGGCCACGGGCGTTTCGCTCGCCAAGCTCGCCACAAAGGTGATGCTGGGGCACACTCTCACGGAATTGGGTTTTACCCAGGAGATTGTGCCGCCCTACTTTGCCGTGAAAGAGTCCGTATTTCCCTTCCGCCGCTTTCCGGGGGTGGACCCCATGCTGGGGCCGGAGATGCGCAGCACCGGGGAAGTCATGGGCATTGATGTGGATTTCGGTCTGGCCTATGCCAAGGCCCAGCTCGCGGCCAGCCAGGTCCTGCCGCTGACCGGCGGGGTGCTCTTTTCCGTCAAGGACCCGGACAAGCCCCTCATGGCTCCCCTGGTCAAGGGCTACCAGGATCTGGGCTTTCAGGTCTACGCCACCCGGGGCACGGCGCTGTGCCTGGGGAAGCACGGGGTGGAAGTGGAAGAAGTTTACAAAATCCGGGAAGCCCGCCCCAACATCATCGACCGCATCAAAAACCGGGAGATTGCTCTGGTCATCAACACCCCCCGGGGCCGCCACACCCCGGAGGACTCCTATTCCATCCGCCGGGCCGCGCTGGAATACAATGTCCCCTACACCACCACTTTAGCCGCGGCCAAGGCCACCCTGCACGCCATCTGCACCCTGAAAAAAGGCAAACTTGAAGTGAAGAGCCTGCAGGAGTATCATGAGATGATTATCGCAGGGAAAAATGGCGCAGGCTGAACCTTGCGGCTGCATTTGAGCAAGAGCATCATAAAACCCAGTAACCCCAGGGTGGCACAGCTTTCCTCACCTGTGGTGCGGAACAGCCTGAAAACCTGTTCCACCATGATTTTGCATGCTATAGTGCCCCCATGAGCCGACCCGGTCGCAATGCCCCCTGTCCCTGCGGCAGCGGCAAAAAGTATAAGAAG
>JBAQHL010000446.1:0-1648 GCA_049288295.1 Desulfobaccales bacterium | reverse complement strand
GAATAATGGCAATGAGGGTGGCCCCGGTGCCCGCCGTGGGATAAAGATACATATTTTGCCCGTAAAGCGGTCCCGCCAACCCGATGAGCACTCCCCCCAAGGCAAAGGCGGTAAATGCCATGCGCTTCACGTTGATGCCGGCGATTTGGGCGGCCTCGGGGTCCTGGATGGTGGCCCGTAGAGCCTTGCCCAGAAAAGTATGGTGAAGGAGCACATGGACTGCCGCGGTGGCTAACAGGGACAGCCCTATAAGGATAATCTGATTAACGGAGAAGGGACCGGCGCCGGCCGGAATTGAGTTGGCAAAGTCGGTGCGGATCAAGCGGTAATCAGCCGAAAACCACACCAGCATGAGGTTTTGCAGCAAAAGGGCCAGGCCGAAGGTCACCACCAAGGTGTTCAAGGCATAAGGCTCCTGGAGCCGCCGCAGCAAAAGGCACAGGGGCAGGGCCAGGATTGCCATGGCTAAAAGAACGGGTGGGAAGGTCAAGGCAAAGGGCGCCTGGCAAAAGCTTACCAGGGCAAAAGCAAAATAACCCGCCAGAACAATCAACTCACCGTGAGCCAGGTTGAAAGCCCGGGTAATACCGAAAATCAGGGAAAATCCCAACGCCACCAGGGCGTAGAAGGACCCCAGGGAAAAGCCCGCAGCCAAAATGTGCGCCCAGGGCCAGGAACCGGCTGACATGGTCATGGAGGTTATACTGATTACCAGAAGTTTTTCTCGTCCCCCCTCACCCTATCCCTCTCCCCCCGCTGGGGGGAGAGGGGATAAGAGGAAGAAAATCTTTGGCAAAGGCTATAGTTGAAAATCTTAATTATTCTTGTGCGGGGAGGCCAGGGGTGGATGGGTGGGTTTTAACCCGCCATTCCCCGCCCCCACCTTCCTCCTAACCCTTTAGTCCGGTAGGACGGGCTTCCAGCCCGTCCAGGCACGGGCAGGATGCCCGTGCTACCTGTCCTTAATCTTAGTGGACGGCCAGGGAAAAGTCCACCTGGCCGCCGGCCCGCTCCGGCGGATAAACCACCACCATCTTCTGGTTTTGAATCTGCACCACCACCTGTTGATAATACCGGGGGTCGCCCTGTTCATCAAAAGCCAACCGGCCCATGGGCAGGGTGATATCCAGGCAGGCCAGGGCCTGGCTTACGGCTTTCCCGGTAGGCTGCTCCTTTCCCCCCAGGACTGCGGCGATGGCCGCCAGCATGGCCCTGGCGGAGGTATAGCCGTGCATGCTCGTGGTGTTGGGCTCCACGCCGAACCGCTTTCGGAAACCGTCGGTAAAGGCCCGGGACATCTCTTCCGTCCCCGGCCAGGTGATGCTCGGATTCCAGGCGCAGGTCCCGAACAGCCCTTCCGCCGCCTCACCCACTTCCCTCAAAAAACTCTGTAAAGCTATGCCCCAGGGAGCCAGAAAGGCTTTGAGACCTAAGGGGCGCTCCCTAAGTTGCCGCACCATAATGAGGTTATCCGCAAAAAACCCGCCGGAGACCAGGACATCCACCCCCCCCTGCTTGACCTTGAGCAGCAGCATGGAAAAATCGGGCCAGCCGGGACGGAACTTCTCCTTCAAGGGCACCGATATCCCCGCTCCCTCCAGGCAGGCTTTGAGGCTGTCGGCAAATTCGGTGGCGCCGGGGGTGGACA
>JBAQHL010000445.1:0-2712 GCA_049288295.1 Desulfobaccales bacterium | reverse complement strand
TGGCCCCGGAGGCGGACCCCGAACCCCGTCCCCCAGCATTGCCGCCGAAAAAGGGCGAGCCCGTCATCGCCCTGCAGATGGCCACGAGACACCCCCGGCGCACCTGGCCTTTGGGGGCATTTACCCGTTTGGCCGCCCTTCTGGTGAAGCGTCTGGGGGCAACCATCTGGCTTTTGGGGAGCAAGTCTGAAATTCACCTGGGAAAAGCCCTGATGGACGGGTTGAATCCCGCCCAACGGGAGCGGGTCGTCAACCTTCAGGGACGGACCGGCCTTATGGAATTAGGGGCGCGTCTAAAAGATGCGCATCTTCTCATCAGCGGCGACACCGGCACCCTGCACCTGGGTGCGGCCCTGGGAACCAGGGCCATCGGGGTGTTTCTGGGGCCGGCCTCCTGTTTTGAAACCGGACCTTACGGGGAAGGGCATTATGTTTTCCAGGCTGAACCTCCCTGTCACCCCTGCGCGGAGGCTGGACCCCCTTGTGCGGACCCCTTTTGCCAGGCCATGATTCCCCTGGAAGCAGTGGCTGACCTGGCGGTTTCCCTGATCTTGGGACATGGGGGCTCCCCATCTTCTTTGCCGGCGGGCGTCCGGCTCTACCGCAGTTCTTTCGATGCCCTGGGAGTCAGCTATGCTCCCCAGGGGGCCGGATTGCGCTGCCTTGATCTACTGGGTCTGGCCTACCGGCGGGCCGGGGCGAAGCTTCTGGGATTGCCCTGGCCGAAGTCCGGTCCCTCTTTTTTGGCCTTGAGTCAAGATGATGGGCGGAACCTGGAGAAGTTGTCGGCAGCCCTGAGAAATGGATCCGGGGGCGGCTTGCTTTCACCAGGCTTACCCCAGGCCCTCACCCCGCTGTGGGCTTTTTGGGAGGAGCTGCGCAGGCAGGCGCCCTCAGGAGGGGATAAAGGGGCGGCCGAGGCATATTTTGAGACGGTGAAGCAGGGATTAAGAGTGGCATTGGAGGAATGGCAAGCAGCAGGAACGCCCCGCGTTTAGAGGAGTTATGGTTTACTGGGAGAAAAACCTTGCAGTTTTAAGACAGATGGCGCCGGCTCTGGCAGAGACTTTAACTCACGCCCAGGTTCCGGCCGACCACCTGGCCCTGCCTTCGAAAAAGGGCCGGCCTTATCTGCAGGTGGGGGGGCAAAGCCTCCATTCCACCTATGATCCTGAAAAGGAAGGTCTGGAATGGGCCAGGGCTCAGGATGTTGCGGATGAGGAACCGGTGGTGGTCTTCGGCTTGGGCCTGGGATATCACCTGCTGCCGCTCCTGCAGGGTGACCGCCAGGTGTGGGTGGTGGAGCCTTCGCCGGCCGTGGCCCGGCTGGCCCTGGCACACCAGGACTTGACCGGGTTATGGGCCCATGGGCACCTGCGCCTGGGGAAGGATTTCACCGATGTGCCCCGGGGTTTACGCCTCCTGGCCCACCCTCCCAGCCGCCGCCTGCATGCCGGCCTGTATCAGCGGCTGGCGGCTTTTCTGGCCGGGGAGGACAGCGCCCCCGACTATCTCCGCCTCCTGGTGGTGGGACCCTTGTATGGGGGCTCCCACCCCGTTGCCGGCGCCTGCGCCCGGGCCTTCACGGGATTGGGGCACCGGGCGGAGTTCCTGGATTTCGCCCCGTTCTACCAGGGCTATCAGGCCGTGAAGGGGGTGACCAAAGACAAGGCTGCGGGCCTCAAGCTTACCCAGGATTTTCTGAAATTCCTGGGGGAAATGCTTGTGGCCCGGGTGCGGGATTTTCGCCCCGACCTCGTATTTTTCCTGGCCCAGGCCCCGGTGGAGCCCCAGCTTCTCAGAACCCTGCGCCAGGAAGGGCCCCTGCTGGCCTACTGGTTTGTGGAGGACTTCCAGGTTTTTCCCTATTGGCGGGACCTGGCCCCCGAGGTCGATGTTTTTTTTACCATCCAGCGGGAGCCTTTTTTTAGCCAACTAAAAGGCCCGGGGCGTAAAAACCTGGCGTTCCTGCCCCTGGCCGCGGATCCGGAGGTTTACCGGCCCTTGTCCCTGACACCGGAGGAAGTCCGGCGGTTCGGCGCGGCGATTTCTTTTTTGGGAGCCGGGTATCGCAACCGCCAGGAATTTTTTAAGGGTTTGCTGGACTTGGACCTCAAGATTTGGGGATCGGACTGGAACCTGAACTCGCCCCTGGGTCCTTATATCCAGAAGCAAGGGGCCCGCATCCAGGAAGATGAGGCGGTAAAAATCTTTAACGCCAGCCGCATTAATCTGAACCTGCACTCCTCTCCCTATTGCCAGGGGATCAACCCCGAAGGTGATTTTGTGAATCCCCGCACCTTTGATTTGGCGGCGGCGGGAGCCTTTCAACTGGTGGACCGGCGAACGCAATTGCCGGAGTTTTTTAACCTGGAAGAAGAAGTGGCCACATTCGGCAGCCTGGGGGAGGCCCGGGAAAAAATCGACTATTTTCTGGCCCATGAAAAGGAGCGCCTGGAGATGGCCCGGCGGGGACGGGAACGCTGTCTGCGGGATCACACCTATGGGGTTCGCCTGGCCCAGGCCCTGGACCTGGTGGAGGATATCTGCCCTGGCAGACTTCCTCGGCGGCATCAGCCGGAAAAGCCCATGGAGCAGTTAAAACGGCAGTTCGCTGAAGATCATCCGGTCCAGGCCCTGCTGAAAAAGGCGCCGCCGGAGGTGGCTGACCTGGGGCAATTGGTGGAGGCCCTGAGAGCCGGGGAGGAGCCC